>JAMOPH010000355.1 GCA_027064665.1 bacterium
CTCACGGGCATCAAGCACCGCAAACGCATCCACCGAAACCCCCGCGCCCACATAGACATACTCCGAATTATACACCGCCACATTTTTCCCGCCGGCGTATCCCACACCTCTGCGATGGAAAAAGGTTATAAAGTCCTGCTCAATCAACTCGCCGTTGCGGGCGATTATCTCCCACAAATACCCGAACACCGGCGCATCAACCTCAACGGGCTCAAAGGTTTCCATTATGCCGGTGTAGGCGCTCTCCTCAAGGACATAGCGGAAAAATTCCCGCCAGCGCTCGTCGCCGGGCTGGGAAATCAGCGCCACAGGGACATTCTGCGAGATGAACACAGTGGTGGTGCGGGTTTTTATAATGTTGCCCACAGTGCGCCTGTTGAGAAAAGCCCGCCCGTTCAGAAACAGCGTGGGCAGGCTCGGGTCAATTTCCCAAAGGTCAGTGCCGATTCCAACCTCCTCAACCAGCGGCTGAATCTCCTCACGGCAGAGGGCGTAGAATCTGGCGTCGGGGAAAAATGCCTTCGCCCTCTCCAGCGCCGAAAATATCCCGCTCCGCAGTTCAAATACCGGATGCGTCAGCGTGATGGGGAAAAAGTTTTTCCACAGATAATCCTCCCACAGAACCACATTGAGTTTAGCCATAATCTCCCCCTGCTAGAATTTACGCCAACTTTGTGCCGTCCCCCGGCAGTTCCATCACACCTTGCCCACCAAACCATTACAACTCGCCCGCCGAACCACATCCGACAGCGCCCCCGTGAAAACTGAATTCCGCAGAACTGCCCGCCTAACTTTCCACTGCGCAGAACCGGTCAAAACTCACTCTTCCGCCGGGACAGTTTCCCCGGAGTCGGGCTTTTGCTCAAGTTGCTTCAGAAGTTCCTCAAGTTTGGCGAAACTTTCCTCCTCGTCGCCGGGATTGTATCCTATGTGGCGGTAGAAAATCGTGCCATCGGGCGCAAGGATGAAAAGTTCGGGGATTTCCGCAACGCCCGCCTTGGTCTTGACCTGCCCGCCTTTGTCGTGGAGAAGCAGAAATTTCGTCCAGCCCTGCTTTTTAGCGAGGGATTTCGCCCTCCGCACCGACCGGGGACTGTCCTCGCACAGCGCCACCACGATATACGGGCGCTCGCCTTTTGTCGTGTCCCAACTGTCCCAGCGCTCAACGAATTTGTCAAGTTCCTTGCGACACGGCTTGCACCAGGTCGCCCAGAATGTCAGCATCACGGGCTTGCCAAACGACAGAATTGAATCCAGCGACCAGAGGTTCCCCTCAAGATCCTCCAGGGTGAATTTCGGGAATTTCTGTTCCCCGCCGAACAGGGCGCCAATCACAAGCAGTATCGCCGCGGCAAAAATGACTTTCCTTCTCACGCTCCCCCCTCATTGTTCCCTTCTATCAAGATTAAGTTCCGCCTTGATTTCCTCAAGGAGTTTTTTGTCCTCATCGGAGAGTGCGGCGTGTTCCAAAAGGTCGGGGCGGCGCAAAAGCGTCAGCAAAAGCCCCTGTTTGCGGCGCCATCGGGCGATTTGTGCGTGGTTGCCCGACAGCAGAACCTCGGGAACTTTGCGCCCCATAAACTCCCTTGGGCGGGTGTAATCCGGTGCGGAAAGAACCTGCACCCCCTCGGCGAAGGAATCGGTGTCCGCCGAGTCCCGGTCGCCGATAAATCCCGGAATCAGCCGCAGCACAGCATCAAGCATAACCATAGCGGGCAGTTCGCCCCCCTGAAGGATGTAATCGCCCACAGAATACTCCTGCGCCTCCATAATCTCCACTATGCGCTGGTCAAAGCCCTTGTATCGTGCGGCGAAAAATATGAGAACCTCCTCGTCCGCCAGACTGCGGGCATCAGATTGCGTAAACAGTTTGCCCCGCGCGGAAAGGACAATTTTTTCCGCCCGCCTGCGGTCCTCTTCGGGAATTGACATAAACGCCTTGACCACCGGCTCCGGCTTGATGACCATCCCGGCGCCGCCGCCGTAGGGGATATCGTCCACAGTGCGGTGAGGGTCGGTGGTGAAATCACGATAGTTTATTACCTCAAACCGGACAAGTCCGCGCTCCTGCGCCTTTTTCACAAGCCCGTGGTTGATATAGGTCTCAAAAAGTCCCGGGAAAATTGTGAGGATATAGACTTTCATAGTTCAAATTTAATCTGTCCGGCGCCGGGATTAAAGGGATTTTCGCACGCAAACAAAAGGGCTCCGCCCGGATTGGACGAAGCCCGTCGCTTAACCCGCCTTCTGTTCCGCTCAATCTGAATTTTTCCGCTCCTCAATCATCTTCAGGCGCATCTGATAGCGCTTTATCGCATCCGGTGTGGGAATCAGGACCGGGTAGTCCCTGTATCCGGTGCGGGTGGCATAGACCACAAAGGCGACCTTCATATCCGCGGGTCCGCCGTAATTGCGGATTTTAACCACGCCGCCCTCCACCACTGCGCCGGTTCTGCCGGGATCGTCAAGGGTCTGCGGCGTCACCGATACCGAATATGTTCCCGGTTCCGCCATAAGGACGAACTCCTCGGGGAGTTCATATTCGGCATAGCCGCCGCTCAGGCGCACTGTTCCCCGATATTCTATCATAACCTCCGGCGATTCGGTGCAGAAGTAGCGGATAAAGGTGTCCTGCTTTGTGGGGTGAGGCACTACGAAGGATTTCGTCCCGCTGGCGGAGAAGTCGCCGTCAACCCAGAGGTTGTTGAATATGTCAAAGGGTTGGGATATGCTGCCGCCGATATGGTCAAGCCAGTAGTCAAACGTACCTGTTGTGGGGCTGAAAATTCCCAAACCGTTATCGCTGACCACCTCCATTGCGGCTTCGCCCGTCCCCGGATTGGCATTCATTTTATTGACGACCGTGCCGTCGGAGGTCTCTGTCCTGACGATGCCGTCTCCGACGCCGGAGCCTCCCGCCACGATGACCTCGCAGCCGGTGCATCCGCCTCCACCGCCACCACCGCCGCAGTCGGGGCAACTTATGGTCACGCCGTGCTCCTGCGTGGTGACCACAATCGGCGCCACGCCCTGGATGGTAAAATCGTTGTCGCCGAGGGTGGCGGTGGCACTCCCGTTGACCTTCTGAATCGCAACACGGTTCTCCGGTCCACCGAAGGTGGTGATGGGGTCTCCATAAGCATCATCATAGGGATGTATTCTAAATACAGACTTCCTCAGGTCCATTTCGCCATGAAGGTGGTCTCCAATCAATGATGAATACTCAAACGTCGGCCAATTAGAAGCCTCAGCATAAGGATTAAGATTGAATACAAACCCGCCGCCGTAGGAAAAAATTGCATAGCTCGGTTGTCCCTCTACTGTCGCAACACTGTCAAAGTTCATTTCTATACCCCTTTTACCATCAGTCTCTATCCAGATAGCGTCAACTACATTCTGCAACTTCATCTTTATACCGGCGGAAGATGAGTGATAGCCAAGCGTTTCCACGGAACATGCTACAGCAGTTCCCGTCAGGTTCATATATATACCATACAACACATTGGCAGACTCGGAAGTAAGCAGTCTGAGTCCAGAAAACATATACTTTGAATCCTTCGCCTGGATTAGTATTCCAGAGGTAAGGGAGTCGTGCGATGCATCGCTATTGCTACCACTCAAGACAAATTTTCCCCCAAATGCTTTTTTAGGGGCGCTCACCTCGGCATATATTCCCGTAGCCTCTTTGGTGAGAGAACTGGGGGAGTCATCGGTGGCAAGAACCGAGACTCCAACCGCACGACCGCCCTGAACCGTGAGGTCCATCCCCACAGGATTGTATTCGTCCACGGTGTAGATTGTGTCGTAGACATAGCCGTAGAACCCGATGGGACCGTTTCCGGTGGCGTCCGCCCTGACGCCAACACCCTCGGTGGGGGACTCGGCGATTCCATAGACGCCTTTCCCGTCCTGGGCAGAGGAATACCCCAGCACTCCAACTCCGCCGAGCGATGTGGACTCATTGAAAACGCCCTTCACACCAGCCGAGGGCAGCGCCACGGTGGAAACTCCAGCAGTTCTTGCCAGCGCCCGGGCGAAGAAACTATCGGGTATGTCGCCCACAACCCCCAAAATTCCGGCGGCGTCGCCTGTGGCGGGTATGGTGGATATCTGCCCCACCACGGAGGCTCTCCCCATACTGTCGTAATCGGTAAAGCCGAGCCAGGCGGTGTTGTCCTCGTAGCCGGAGGGACCCAGAACCGAGACTAAATTGCCCGAATTCCCGCTGGACAGGCGAATGCCCATACTGTCCAAAGTTGAGTCAGGGGAAAGCCCCATAGAGACCTCATCATCCTCAACGGTGTAGACGATTTCGCCGGTCTCCATATCGTATCGCCTGATGAGGACCATTTTCCCGCCGCCCACAGAGATTTCTATGGTGTCGCCGTCGTCCGCACGAATTTTTTTGACCTCAACGGTGTCCGATTTTGTCTTTTTGGCTTTGAGGCTGTCGGCGGTGATTTTGCCCGCCAGAGCCGAATCGCACAGAAGATACTGAATCCTCCCCAGACCAATTTCCACGAGGTTGGTGTCGGGGTAGGGGGTGATGTGTATTCCGCCGGCGCCTATAAGTTGGATATTCCCCTCATCGTTGGGGCTGACATCGTTTATGGTGTTGAGGGCGCCCGAACCTCCGCCGCCGGTGGCGGATATCCTTATGAGGTTGCTGTCGGGGACGGAGGTCACGGTTACATTGTCCCCGGCGACGATGCTGATGTTCCCTTCCTCGTCCGGGAGCACGCCGTTTATCTGGTTGACGGAGGAGAGCGAGTATGCGGCGGCGCCCATCTCTATCCTCGGCGAGAGCAACTCCCCGTCTATTGCCATCTCAAGGTAGTAGGGTCTGTCAAAGGGAAGGTTGAGCGGGGTGCTTTCTCCGAGCATCACATCAAAATGACCGTCCTCGGAGAAATGGACATCGGTGTGGGTTTCCGACCAGACTGCTGTGCCGCCGGTGGCGGTCTCATACAGCCAGAACTGGACATCGTGGGTGCCGGTCAGGGGTGTGCTGTCGTCGTTGAGCACCACGCCCTGATAGTGGATTTTCCGCGGAACGGCGGCATTTGCCAAACAGAATAAAACGAGTGCAAAAATCACAGCCGCAAACACTTTGGGTCTCATTTTTCCTCCTTTGTCTTGGGTTTACTTGACGAACAAAACATCCTTCACATCCTGCCCTGCGGCGGAACTTATGCGGACCACATAGATTCCGGAGGGAAGATCTTTATTCGGTGTCCACACCAAGGAGTGAGTCCCCGCAGAAAGTTCCTGCGAGCGGGCAAGGACAGTTCTGCCGTCCAAAGCGAAAATCTCCACTGTGACTTTGCCATCTTGGGGGACGGAGAACAAAATCTCGCAGGAAGAATTGAAAGGCGTGGGAACTGCGGAATGGATGGAAATCCTTTCCTCGGGCGTGGAGGGTCTGGAGTCAACTTTCAGGTCACCGGAGGGATTGACAAAAATTCCGCTCTCGGAGGAGAAATTGGAACTTGAGAGTTTGCCCACCAACGCCTCTCCGAGGCTGTTGCGGGAGGCATAGGTGGCAGAACCCATCTGCGCCCCGCCGTTGTCAAGGGCATATTTCTGCAACTGGAACGCACAGAGCAATCCCGAAAAAATCAGGATTGCCAAAAGAACAGTTTTGCGCATACTACCTCCTCGCTTGTGGTGGAAAGTTTACCGCCAAACAATTTCTCCGTCAGGTCAAATTACTCACCCGGAAGGAGAGTTCACCCCCTTGAAGGAGAGACCCGCCCCCGACCAAGCAATTGACCCGAGTTTTTTATAGTTCGTTAAAATAATAAAAAACTATTCTTTAATTTCAAGAATTTTTCTGACAAAAGGTTTTGACCTTGCGCGGCGGGGATGCACACCTATCTTTTCGGGAACCGCAACGCCCGATGGAGCAAATAGAGAAAAAGACGCTGAAATTTCATCTTGGGTTTTCCGCCCTTGACGGTGCGGCGGCGGGAGTGCTTATGTCCCTGCAGGAGGTCATCGCGCGCAAGGCGCTGGGTGCCTCCCCCGCAGAGGTGACTGTCCTTTTTATGTCCACCCATCTGGCGCGCTTTTCCGCGGTGTTTTTCGCAGGATTTATGCAGAAACTCAGGCACTACCGCGGAATGCTGCTTCTTGCCGCCGCAGTGAGGATTATCTCCACCGCGATGGTGTATTTTGTGCGCTCGCCGGTGGCGTTTATCGCCGCGGTGTGGGTGTTCCAACTTCCGCAGGGCATAATAAATCCCGCACAGAACTATATACTATCAAAGAACTATAATTCACAGCGTCGCGGGAAACTTTACGGATATGCCCTCTCGGTGACAAATCTTTTCGCGCTGGTGTTCTCGTATCTTGCGGGCTCGGTGTTAGATATCAACCAGCAGTATTTCCGCTATATAATTCCTGCGGTGGGATTTTTGGCTGGTATGGGCGCCGTGATGCTGGCGCTTATCCCCACGCCGGAGCGAAAACCCGAACGCACAATCCCACGACCGTTCTCAAATATGATCAGGATATTTAGAAAAAATCCCGACTTCTGGCGCTTTGAGAGGAACTTTTTTATATATGGGTTCGGATTTCTGCTAATCGGTCCGGTGGTGCCGCTGTTTTTAGTGGATGTGCTGGGGATGTCCTACCGTGAGGTCTCGCTTGCCCGCGGCGTGCTGGCTATGTCCCTTCAGATTGTTTTCGCCCCCGTAACCGGCAAAATTCACGATAAATACAATCCCTTCCAGTTCGCCGGGATGGCTTTAGGGACGCTGGCGTTTTTCCCCGTGGTGCTTTATATCAGCGGATTTGTGGGGAAAATTATGGCGTATGCGGCTTTTGTGGTGCGCTCGGCGGGAATGACCGGCACGAGTATCGTGTGGAATCTCGGCTCCATATTTTTCGCCGACCGCGACGACGAAGCCACATATCAGGCAATCCACCTGACGATGACCGGAATCCGCGGGCTGACCGCACCGATTATGGGATATATCTCCCTCACATTTCTGGGCTATTCGCGGACATTTTTGGTGTCTGCGGCGCTTTTGTTCTTCGCCTCGTTTTTGATGTATCTTGACGGCAGGCGCATAAATCGGCAGAGCCAACCAATCGCGCCGCGGTGAAATTTTCTCTTGACAAATCGGGTCTGGGGAGATATTTAAGAAGTTGAACTCCGGCGTAGCTCAATCGGTAGAGCGGGTGGCTGTTAACCACTAGGTTGGGGGTTCGAGTCCCTCCGCCGGAGTTTTTGGTTTTCGTTCGAGGGAGAACTGAAAGTGGATTTTGCGAAGAAATCTTTCCGGGAACTTTTTGAAGCTTGGTTTGTCCAATTCAGAATTCCTGAGTATCAAAGAGCCTTTGAATGGGATACAAACGAAAAGAGAAAAAGAAACCAAGTAAAGGAATTTTGGGAAGATTTGCAGGAATTCATGGACAGCACATCAGCTTTTCCTCTTGGTAATATAATTGTTTTAAAGGAGAGGGGAGAAGGGAATTACTACATCGTTGACGGGCAACAAAGAATAACTACCTCGTTGATTTTGATTAAATCTATCGCTGATAGGATAAAGGAATTAGGGTATAATGAAATAGCTAACGATCAGCTAAAGAAAGTTTACATAGTTTTTCAGGAAAAGGATCAAAGAAGGATAAAATTTCTTCCACAGGAATATGATGCTAACTTTTGGGAAAATTTCATTATTCGCGGGGAAAACAGCGTAATTCCCGAAACTCCTTCCCAGAAAAGAATAAAAAA
>JAMOPH010000356.1 GCA_027064665.1 bacterium
ACGGTTTTGCAAGCGCAGGTCTTCCGTCTCGGAGGTATCGCTGCACCCAGTAGATTGCGCTTTCTGCGATCGGGACCAGCCGCTCTTTGTTCCCCTTGCCGATGAACCTGACAAACCCAACATCGGCGTGCAGGTCGGGGATTTTCACATTTATCACCTCCGATACCCGTCCTCCGGTGGCATACATAAACTCCAAAAGTGCCCTGTCCCGCAGCCCGAGAGGGGAGTCAATCCTGACAGCGGAAAGCATCCTCTCCACCTCCTCAACGGAGAGAACATCGGGGAGATTTTTTGCGGTCTTGGGAAGTTCTACCCCCTCAAAGGGGTCCTTTTGGGCGTAGTTGTTAATTATCAGGAACGACCAGAATGTTCTGAGGGAAGAGATATTTCGCGCCACCGACCGGGGCGATAGTCCCAGTTGAAGGAGGTACCTTATATAGCCCGATGCTATTCCTGGCGTGACCTCATCAGGAGAATTGATGCCTTTGCCCTCAAGGAATGTGTTGAACCTGTGGACATCTCTTGAGTAAGCGTCCACAGTGTTGGGCGAGGAAGTCAATTCTGAAACTAAATAGTTTTTGAACATTTGTTCAAGTATTTGCAAACTTTGTATCATAGGAAATGAAAAATAAAAAAATTCTTGCGGATAGCAATGAGTATAATTACCTTTTCCAGCGGAGAAAAATATAAAAAGTTCTAATAAATAACTTGACAAATTTTTCCCTGCGATGATATTTGGAGAAGGAACAAGAGGTTAACCCAAACCAGAGGAGGTAAAGGATGATAGACAGGAGGAAGATGGGGAGCGTCCTCACCAAGTTGGACAAGGCGCTGAAGAAACTGGCATCAGAGAGGGCGAAGGCGATCAAAAAACTCGACACAGACAGGGATGAGGAACTGAGGGCGCATATGCTTGCCCTCAAAGGCTACGCCGAGGATTTAGAGAACTTGGCGGCGCAGATTGAAAGGTATATCGCGGAGAACAGGTTCACAAGCCGCAGGGGAAGGAAAAAGGGCGCCCGTGGTGTTGCGGCTCGCGGCAATGTCAAACAACTCCCGCCCGTGGGAACCAAAATATGGAAAAGATATAAGGGCAAACTCTATGTAGGTGAGGTCACCGAGGAAGGGATTAAACTTGAGGGATTTGATCAGATTTTCCCCTCAATGACTGCCGCCTGCTACGCCGTTACTGGGCAGAAGAACCTGAGCGGATGGAGTTTCTGGAAGCAGGGCGAACCCCCTGCAGAATAATACCGGCAATTTGAAATCCGCAAATGTCCGAGCCGGTGCCGCACTGGCACCGGTTTTTTGTTAAATTGCAATTTGGGCTGGTAATCATTATAATATTCACCACCTTGTAAGGTGCATTGCAATGTCGTTTCCTGACCGCAAAATAGGAATAACTACCACTGTCCCGGTTGAGGTGATATTTGCCGCCGGCGCCGTGCCGGTGGACCTCAACAATATATTTATCACCAGTCCCCGGCGTGAGGAGTATGTTCAAAAGGCAGAGTTAGCCGGGTTCCCCCGCAATGTGTGCCGATGGATTAAGGGAATCTACGGCGCCGCCCTGGACAACGGCATCAAAGAAATCATCGCCGTTATGCAGGGGGACTGCTCAAACACCCACGCCCTCGCAGAAACCCTTCAGATTGAGGGAGTTCGCATTATCCCGTTTTCCTACCCCTACGACAGGAATTACGATATGCTCAAAAGGGAGATTGAACATCTTGCCGATGCCCTCGGTGTCGTCAGTTGGACGGACATTGTGGCGTGGAAGCGCCGCCTTGATGAAATCCGTGCCCTCGCCCACAAAATTGACGAGATGACCTGGAGGGAAAACAAAGTCTCCGGGCGGGAAAATCATCTGTATCTTGTCTCCACCAGCGACTTTGAGGGCGACCCCAACGCCTTTGAGAAAAAACTTAAAAATTTCATCGCCGAGGCAAGCCAGCGGGAACCTTTCCCTCATAAAATAAGGCTCGCATTTGTCGGTGTCCCGCCGATTTTTGACGATTTGTATGATGTCCTTGAATCTTATGGCGCAAGAGTGGTGTTCAACGAGGTCCAGCGGCAGTTCTCTATGCCCTTTGACACCGAGGACATCGTGGAGCAATACCTTTTATATACTTATCCCTACCCGGTTTTCCACAGGATTGAGGACATAAAGCAACAAGTTGCCCTGCGGGGAATCCACGGCATCATCCATTACGCCGAGACATTCTGCTTCCGCCAGATTGAGGACATAATAATGCGCAAAAATTTTGAGGGGATGCCCTACATAATGATTGAGGGGGGCGAAAGTTTCAAGGTTGACGCCCGCACTCGGATGAGACTCCAATCGTTTGTTGAAATGCTCAAGATGAGGGTAAAATAAAAACCGGAGAGGGTGGGATTCGAACCCACGGAGCCCTTTTAGGGGCTCAACCGCTTAGCAGGCGGTTGCCTTCAGCCGGACTCGGCCACCTCTCCTCCAATTTCCCAAAATAATTGCTTCTGCCGGATTGTCAAGAGAACTTTTATCCTCCGGGCGCCCTACAGGGGATATTTTTTGGCGTATTCCTTCCCCAGTTTGAAGCCCGCCTCAAGGGCTTTGAGATTCATATCAAGATACTTCGTGCCCGCAAAACGGTCCTCAACCGCCTCACGGATGGATTTCTCCGAGACTATCCCGGTGTATGTCGCCAGAAAGCCGAGGGCGATGATGTTTGCCACTATGGGGTGCCCAAACTCTTTCTCCGCGAGTTTTATAAAGGGGACTTTGACAGTCCTGGCGTTTCCCATAACGATATCCACGGCGGATTCGTCGGCGATTATCAGCCCGTCGGGCTTTACCGATGGAGCGTGTTTTTCGTATGCCTCGGTGGTGAAGGCGACAAGAAGGTCGGGCTCGTGGCACTCGGGGAAAAATATGTCGCCATCGCTTATTATGAGGTCTGCGCGGGTGGCTCCGCCTCTCGCCTCAGGACCGTATGCCTGAGATTGACTGACATTTCTCCCGTCGCCCAGCGCAATGGCTTCCCCCAAAAGCATACCGGTGGAGATTATCCCCTGTCCGCCGGCGCCGCTGATTCTTATCTCAAACCTCTCCACCCGGTCGGGCAGCAGTTTTGTTCGCTTGTTCTTTTTCCCTCCCGGGCGAGTGCCAGTCCTTCTCCCTGTGCTGGAGTTCTGGGAACCTTGACGAGGCATTATTTACCTCCATTGGATTTGCTCAGTTTCCTTATCAACTCATACACCTGCTCGGTGTATTCCGGCTTTTGAGTGTCCTCACGGAAAATCCCCGTGATAATTTTGCCCTTCAGTTCCTCCGGCGACATCTTCTTAGCCTTAGCCAGCGGCACGGCGTTCTCTTTTTCCCACAAAAGCATATCCCTCGGGTCGGGGATACCGTTGAGCCTCCCGTAAAGCGTGGGGCATTGAGAAATTATTTCAACCACCGAAAATCCTTTGTGCTGGAGCGCCTTTTTGATGTAGTTGATGTTCTGGATAATGTGGTAGGTTGTGCTGCGTGCCACAAATGTCGCTCCGGCGGCAAGGGCAAGTTCCACGGCGTCAAATGGTGGGTCAATGTTTCCGTAGGGTGCGGTGTGTGCCCGTGCGCCGAGCGGTGTGGTGGGAGCAACCTGCCCCCCGGTCATCCCGTAGATGGAGTTGTTAATAAGAATCATCGTTATATCAATGTTTCTGCGGCAGGCGTGGATGAAATGGTTCCCGCCGATTGCAAGACCATCGCCGTCGCCGGAGACAACTATCACCGTCATCTCAGGGCGGGCAAGTTTCACACCGATTGCAAAGGGCAAAGCCCTGCCGTGAGTGGTGTGCAGTGTGTTGAAATCCACATATATCGGCATCCTGCTTGAACAGCCTATCCCCGAAATCAGCGCTATGTCATCCTTGGGAATCTGCAGGTCGTGGATGGCGTGGAGCATATTGTTCATAATCGTGCCGATTCCACAGCCGGCACACCATACGGTGGGGAACCTTTTGCGCCACCTGAGATACTCGTGGATTTCGGAAAGTTGAGTCGCCATTTTATATTTCCTCCTTAATGGCGTGAACGATTTGTGCGGGCTCCAACGGATGCCCGTCATAACGGGTCACGGAGACGACCCTTATGTGGGTGCCTGCAAGCGCCTCCTTGACCGGATGAATCAACTGCCCCATACAATTTTCCGCCACAAACACATATTTTGCGTGTTTTGCGGCGGAAAGCAGCGGTCCATCGGGGAAGGGCCAAATGCTCTTCAGTTCCAAAAATCCCGCCTTAAACCTTTTGCGCCTGAGGTGCTCCACCGCTCCGCGGGCGGCTCTGGCGGCACTCCCATAAGCCACAATCAAAATCCTCGCATCGCCGGTGTAATATTCCTTCCAGTCCCATATCTCCTGCTTGTGCACCACGATTTTTTCCCTGAGTGCCTCAAGACGCTCGGTAATTTCCGCCGAAATTGAGGTGGGGAAACCTGCCCTGTCGTGGGTGAGCCCCGTGATGCTGTATCTGTATCCCTCTCCGAAGGGCGAGGGATGGGCAATAAAGTCGCTGGGGATATCATAGGGCAGATACCACTCCGGCGGCACAGTGGGGAAAGACCTCGGCTCCTCGTGAATTTCCTCGGGCTTTTTGAGCACAAGTTTTTCCCTCATATGCCCGATAAGTTCATCAAGCAGAACGATGACGGGGGTGCTCAGTTTGCAGGCTAAGTTGAACGCCCTTATGGTGGCTTCGTATGCCTCCTGAACGCTTGATGCGGCAAGGGCAACAGCAGTGTAATCCCCGTGGGTTCCCCACCGGGCTTGCATAGTATCGCCCTGGGAGAGTTTTGTCGGCAGACCGGTGGATGGTCCCCCACGCTGGACATCAACGATAACTATCGGCAGTTGGGTCATATACGCATAGCCGATGTTCTCCTGCATCAGTGAAAACCCCGGGCCTGATGTGGCGGTCATCGCCTTGGCGCCCGCCGCCGACGCCCCAATTATCGCCGCTATTGAGCCTATCTCATCCTCCATCTGGATGAAAACTCCGCCCACCTTGGGAAGTTCTCTTGCCATCCCCTCGGCGATTTCCGTGGAGGGCGTTATGGGATATCCGGCGAAAAAGCGGCATCCTGCGTGTATCGCTCCCCACACCACCGCCTCATTACCTTGGACAAATTTTATGGGATGCCCGTCCTTGGTAAATCTATTCAGAGGCATTTTTCTCTTCCCTCCAATTTGAATTTTTCACAATCGCAAAGTCGGGACACATTTTCCAGCACAAAGAACAAAGAGTGCACTTTTCAGGGTGAGCCATAATGGGGTAATGTTTTTCGTTTTCCTCAAGGGCTCCGGTGGGGCAAATGGTTATGCACAGCCCACACTTTTTGCACCACTCATAAAAAAATATGAGTTTTCCCTCAAGGTGGGGCACAGCCCTTACAGGGTGGGAAACCTCCCCCGATTTTATCACCCTCTCTGCGGAAGGCTTATTCGGAGGAGCCGCATTTTTAGACATCTTCGCCTCCTGATTTGCGCCGTCCTGCCATAAATAAAACTGCCCGATTTCCAGTCAAGGATTTTTTGAGAATAAAAATTTTATTGTGCATCCCACATCTTCATCGCCTTACGAACCAGCCTCATCGTTTCCTCGGCTCTTGCCCGGGCTCTTTCGGCTCCTTCGGCGAGGATTTTTTTTATCTGTTCCCTGTCGGAAAGGAGTTGTTCCCGCTTTTCCCTGAAGGGTTTGAAGGTTTCAATCAGCCGCTCGGCTAAAAGTTTTTTGCATTTGACGCATCCCCAGTCGGGATTGCCGGATTCGCAGTCGGCTTTTATCTTCTCGGTCTGGTCGGGGGCGTAGATTTTCAGCAGGGCAAAGACGGGGCACCTGTCGGGATGACCCGGGTCGCCGCGGTAGATTTTCGTCTCATCGGTATAGTAGGACATCACCCGTTTGCGGATTACATCGGGTGGGTCGCCCATACATATATGATTATCGTAACTTTTGCTCATCTTCCTGCGGTCGGTTCCGGGGATGTATGGTGCATCAGAAAGTATCGCCTGCGGCTCGGGGAAGACCTCGCCGTAGAGGAAATTGAATCTGCGCACGATTTCCCGGGCGAGTTCAAGATGGGGCAGTTGGTCCTTGCCGACGGGAACGCCCTCGGCACGGTAGATTATTATGTCCGCCGTCTGCAGAAGCGGGTATCCTAAAAATCCGTAGGAATCAAGCCCGAGTGCCTCAACCTTTTCCTTATATGACGGCACTCTCTCCAGCCACGGAATTGGGGTAATCATAGACAGAAGAAGATGGAGTTCGGCGTGCTGTTTCACATCGGACTGGACAAAAATTGTGACCTTTTCGGGGTCAAGTCCGGCGGCGAGGTAATCTGCGGCGATTTGGTAGATCCGCTCCACTAGATCCGATGGGTCCTTGTATGCTGTGGTCAGGGCGTGCCAGTCAACTATGCAGAAATACATCTCATATTTGCCGCTATTTTGAAGATTGACCCAGTTTTTGAGTGCGCCCTCATAGTTTCCCAGATGAAGCATCCCTGTGGGCTGCATCCCCGACAGAACGACTTTTTTGTGGTCACTCATTGGTTTTCTCCCGAGTTTTTGGGATTTAAATAAATTTTTGCTTGCGTTCAGTCAACAGAATTTTTACTTTAGCAACAGGATGGGGGGATAAAAAAAGACTTGACTTAAACGGTTCGTAAAGTATTTTTGAAATTGTAGGATGAGGGTGTTTTGAAAAATAAGGGAGGTGCGATTGATGTACAAGTGGATTGGCTTGGTTGGTCTATTAGTAGCGGGAGTGGTGTTTGGTGTTCCCGGTGGGGGTGGTTCGGCGCCTGCAACATCAAGTTCTGGTGGGGGGGATGTGCCTCCGTTTGAGCCGGCGCTGGACACCACGGCGAACATCTACATTTATGTTACTCTCCGTCAGCCCGAGGGTCCTTCTGCATCCGCGATTGAGATTGAGTCAACCTCCTGCGATTTGGGCTATGAGTTCGTCCAACTTAAGGCGGAGCAGCCGATCTGGACCCGTGATACCGCTGAATGTCAGTACTATTTGGTTTACAGGACTCAGTGGGCTCCCTTCACCTGGGGGGATTTGAACTTGCTCTCCGGATATCCAGATTCCACCTGGATTGTGGACCCCATTGATGACTGGTTTGCTTATGGTGATTCGGGCCAGTATAGGTGGACATCGGGTTCTGCTACGAGGGATTATTTCTTTGACACCGTTTGGAGTGATGATGGGATATGGGGAAGCGGATACAATACCAAGGGCGTGTGTGATGAAAATGTGAACTGGTATTATGTGAGTGTGGCTGTTGATACCACGCCGCCGCCCGCAAAACTTTCGCCAGAACCCTCTCCCCCTGTGGGCGAGGTCGACCAGTGGCTCTACCCCGGAGATAATATCATAAGTTATCCGGTGGATATAAATGTGAGAAGGGCAGATAGTTTGGGGATGGTTTTGGATACGATAGACGGGGTGCCGGCGGCTGTGGAGATTCATAAATGGGATGCTACAGTTCAAGCTTGGAATCGTATTGCATTTATATTCTTTGCACACTGGAGTGGTTCTACACCAGTTGCTCCAGGAGATGTATTCCGAGTGGTTAAGACAGAATCTACACCTGTTTTGTGGTCCGCTCATACGCCGGGATATGTTCCTCCAGATTCATCCATTTC
>JAMOPH010000357.1 GCA_027064665.1 bacterium
GCTTCTGGTAATAAACGGCGAACTGATTTCCCTGATGTCAAGCGTGTCAAAGACGATTGTCCTGACTCTTTTGCCGGCGGAGACATCAACTATCGCGATTCCGTCCTTCCCGCCGACCTTGACCGAATGCACCAGAAATCTCCCGTCGGCGGAAAAACTCATTCGGCTGTCCATCGGATGGAACGACTGCGCACTGCCGGAGCGCTCGCCCCTTTCTATCCTGCGCACAAACCCGGTGGGGACATCAATTAGATATATGTCCATATAATCGGCGCGGTCGGAGATGAAGGCAATCTGGTCCTTTGTGGGGTTGTAGACCGGCTGAAGGTTGGCGTTGCTTTTGTCCTTGCGGTGGTCTGTGAGTTTGGTGGCGACCTCAAGCGGGAAACTGTGTCCCTCAATCTGCGGGAAGTATCTTCGCCGCACCCACAACTGCCAGTCGTGGTAGAAATCGTCAATTCCCTCGCCCAGCGCGGATTTGAGAACCCTGTCAATAGAAACCTCAATTTTGCCCTTGGCGAAAATCTCGCCGATTTTCTTCCTGCCCCACCGCTGGGCGATGTAATACATCATTGACTGCCCCTGCTTGTAGACCAGATATCCGCCTAATTCGTCGGGATGGGCGATATAGTCGTTGAGGACTGCGTCGCGCATAAACATATCCGCCTGCGGATCCCACTCCAGACTCTCAAATTCCGATGTTCCCTCGGCGAGCCACAGCGGGATGCGGAACACTCTGTTCAGCGACAGCACTCCCGCGGGGGCACTGCCGTAGAGAAACTCAAAGGTGAAAGCGTGTGTAAGTTCGTGTACCAGAACATGGCGGAAATCCTCCCAGTTGCCGTTAAATGGCACCACCACGCGGTTTTTCAGCGTCTCGGTGAAACCGCCAACCCCCTCGGGCAGTATCGTGGGCGTGATATTTGTCTCCTGAAAGTCAAACCGGGTGGGATAAATCACGATACTTATCCTGTCCTGCGGAGTGTAGGAGAAATCTTTAGACAGTTGGTCAAGCCCTTTCTCAAGTTCTCTGCGGGCGAATTCCACCAGATGCTCGTAGCCCCCGGGGTAATATATCACAAAGTCCGGCGTGGTGAGGTAATACCAGTCGTAGTTCTTATACTGGACCTTATTCCGCCCGAACTGTGGGAACACCAGCGCCGCCGCCATAAGAATTATGACCGCTATTTTCCGCATAAGTCAAAAATACGCATCCGCCGGGCAAATTCAACATTTTTAATTCCCTGCGGGAATCAGGAACTGCCAAAAAATTCTCATTTTCCCCTTGACAACTCCGGATATGTGATTAAAGTCATAGAGGAAGTGCCCCGTTAGCTCAGTTGGTAGAGCAGCTGACTCTTAATCAGCGGGTCGGGGGTTCGAATCCCTCACGGGGTACTTTTTATTTTGTCCCACACCTTCTGGCAGTCGGAAAATCTGTAAGCCATAAGGATGATTTGGTCCCCTTTCTCCAGCAGAGTTGATTTTGCGGGGTTGAGTTTCACCGTCCCGTTTCGGACCACGCCCACGGTTATCACCGGCGTTTTGATTTCCTCGGAAATCTGCGCAATTGCCCGCTGGAGAGTGCGGAAATCCTTACTCACGAAGGACTCCGGCACCGGCAGAAAGTAAAATTCGTTGGTCTCCTCGGATATCGTCAGAAGGTTGTGATACACATCTAAAACCATTGGGTTGATGGAGGTTTCCGCCAGAAGGAGATACTGCAGTTGCGGCGGGCAAAGCACTTTGTCCACAAATCGTTTCAGCGGCTCCACCAGTATGGGCGATGAGGTTTTCGCCACGATGAACGGGCGGTATCCGGTCTGTTCAGCCTCTTTGTTGACGATTTCCCGCACCACCGATGCAGCGCTTAGAAGCGAAAGTTCGGGCTGGCTCTCGTGCTCCGGCGGCATAAGAAGCACCGACCGTGCCTGAGCGATATTTATATCCCGCAGGTTTTTCCGCACCTGCGCAGAACCCGGTATCACCTCTATCTCCCGGGTCGGCGAACGATACTCCTCCAAAAGATTTTTCAGTTCGTCCACAAAGGACTCATCGCACAGGACCACAATCGTCATTTTCTCCTCGCCCAGAGCGCTGCTTGTCAGTTGGGCGACAATTTCGGGGATGTGCGGCTCCCCGCCCCAGATTACGAAATGTCTTTCATATTTCATCCTGAGCCTCCGCTTGGAATACTGTACTGCCATAGGAATCACCGTTCCTATGTTGAAAACTCCGTTGACCAGAAAGGCGATAGTCGCCAGCGAGGCGATGACTATCCCCTCGTCGGATACCGGTCCGCCCGCCTCCCAGCCATAGACCGGTATGAACGGCAAGAGCATCCTCACAAACGCCCCCACAAACGAGGAGAAATCGCTGTTTTGCGGCTCCACCAGCGGAAGCGCCGCCGATGCCAGTATAAGAAGCAGCGGATGAATCCATAGTCCCTGCCCGTATGGTCTTGAGAAGAAAAAGCGCAGTGTCCGATTCGTCCAGTGTTTGGAGAACAACCTAAAGGACAAAAGGATAAACCCGCTGGTCGTCAGTATCACCACCCAGAAAAGGGATTTGCTCTCCACAATCGCCGCCACAACTGCAAGAACAAGCACCACTATGTATCCTATCACACCCAACATCACGGGAAAACCTTTTTCGGGTTCATCAGATTTTTCGGGTCCCACGATTTTTTTATGCTTCTCATCGCCTCAATTATCGGCGGAGTGCGCATAAGCGGAAGATACTCCCGCTTTATGTACCCTATTCCGTGCTCGCCGGTTATTGTGCCGCCCAGAGAAATCGCCAGTTTGAAAAGTTCGGGGATTATCACCTTTTTTGCCCGTTCCCATTGGGGCTGTTCCATCTGGTTGCGCATAAGGTCAATGTGCAGGTTGCCGTCGCCGATGTGCCCGAAACCCACAATCTGCGCCCCGTATTTTTCGCCGATTTTCTTCACGCCGTCTAAAAGTTCCACCACCCGTGAGGGCGGCACCGCAAGGTCCTCGGCGACTATGTCCGGCGAACGATGCCTTATCGCCTCACGGATTGACCGCCGGCTCTTCCACAGAAGTTCGGAGTGGAAGCGGGTCCTTGCCACCAGGACATCTATTGCGCCCTTCTGCAGAAGATGCTCCCCCACGGCGAAATACTGCCGCTCTACCTCTGCCTCGTCAAAGCCATCCACGGAGACAATCAGATGTGCCCCGGCGTCGGGCATAGGCAGGGGGCGCTCCAGCGTCTCGGATATCATCTCAATTATCTCCCCCTCAACGAACTCAAGGGCGGCGGGCATTATGCCCGTTTCGGGAACGATTGAAAGTGCGGCATCGGCGCACCGGGCGGGAGTCTCAAATCCGGCAAGAAGGTCCACGGAATACGCCGGCTTGGGCAGGAGTTTCACCGTGATTTCGGTAAAAATCCCCAGCGTGCCCTCGCTTCCGACTAAAATTCCTAAAAGGTCATACCCGGCGACATCCTTTATCATCCTTCCGCCGAACCTGATTTTCGCGCCGCCGGGAAGAACCGCCTCAACTCCCTGCACGAACTTTTTTGTGGTGCCGTATTTGAACGCCCTCATCCCGCCGGCGGAAGTCGCCACATTGCCGCCGATGGAGCACGAATCCACGCTTGCCGGGTCCGGCGGGTAGTAGAGTCCCTCCGATTCCACCGCCCTCTGCAGTTCGCCGGTTATCACTCCCGGCTGTGCCACCGCCACAAGATTCTTCCGGTCAATCTCAAGGATTTTGTTCATCCTCTCCACGGAAAGCACGATTCCGCCCGCCACGGGGACAGCCCCGCCGGCGACACCGGTCCCCGCCCCACGGGGCGTGATGGGAACATCGTGCTCGTAGCATATCTCCACAACTTTTGCCACCTGTTCGGCATTCTGACACAGCACAACAGCATCGGGGAAAGCGGAAAGTTCTGGGGTCTCGTCCCGGGAGTATTTTTCCATCTGCTCGGGGTCGGTCAGAAGGTTATCCGGGCCCACGACCTTCTCCAGCGCCGACAGGAATTTTGCGCTCAATTCCATCTTACGGGAATATCTGCCCCCAGCCCGAAAATGGCAAATACTTTCACACGCAATTTATTTTTCCGGATTGCCCTCGGGGGCGGATAGATTATCTTTCACTAACACAGCAGGGGGCAGGATATGAACGATGTTCAGCAGGAGCGCCCGAAACATCAAATTCCCATAAATCAGGTGGGGATAAAGGACTTGCGGTATCCGATTCGTGTTCTTGACCGGGCGAAAGGCTATCAGGACACGGTGGCGCAAATCACGATGCTGGTGGACCTTCCGGCGCACTATCGGGGCACTCATATGAGCCGATTTGTGGAAATCCTCAACAAATACAAAAGCGAGATTGCCTACAAGGAACTGCGCCCGATTTTAGAGGATATGCGAAAAACCTTTGAGGCAGAATGCGCCCACATATCTATGAGTTTTCCATACTTTATTGAGAAAGAGGCGCCGGTGACGGGAACGAAATCCCTTATGGAATACACCGCATTTTTCAGCGCAAGACTTTCGGAGGAGTATGAGTTTGCTCTGGGCGTGAGGGTGCCGGTGCTGACTTTGTGCCCGTGCTCAAAGGAGATTTCCGACTACGGCGCCCACAACCAGAGGGCGTACATCACTGTGGAGGTGAAATTTTCCGATTTTGTCTGGCTTGAGGAGTTGATTGAGGTCGCCGAAAGTTCCGCCAGTTCGCCGGTGTATTCGCTTCTCAAGCGCCCGGATGAGAAATTTGTCACCGAGCACGCCTACGACAACCCGTATTTCGTTGAGGATGTCGTCCGCAGTGTGGCGGTAAAACTCAAAGGCGACCCGAGAATCCTGTGGGCACGGGTATCGGCGGAGTCTATGGAGTCAATCCACAACCACAACGCCTACGCTATGATTGAGTTTTCCCGCAGGGAGTAGAGTATGGGCAGAAAGTTTTCGGAGGCGCTGGAATATCTTAACTCGCTGTATAATTTTGAGAAGGACGCCCGGCGGCAGTCCGCCCCGGGTTTTCATCTTGAGGCGATTTCTTATGTTCTGCGGGATTTGAACGAACCTCATCGGGATTATCGTGTGGTTCACATTGCCGGCACCAAGGGGAAAGGGTCTGTTGCGGCGATGATTACCGCGATTTTGCGCCGCGCCGGGATGAGGGTCGGCACATACACCTCGCCCCATCTGATTGACCTTCGCGAGCGAATCCGGATTGACGGCGCACCCGTGGACGAGGACCTTTTCGCTGAGGGAGTGTTCGCTGTGCGGAAAGTAATCGGTCCGCGCCCGCGGGAGTATGCCACATTTTTTGAGGTCCTGACTGCGGCGGCGCTGTGGATTTTCTCCCGCGCCGGCGTTGATGCCGCCGTGATTGAGGCGGGCTTGGGCGGAAGATACGACGCCACCAATGTGGTCCTGCCGGAGGTCGCCGTCCTGACGCGCATCGGGCTGGACCACACCGAAAGACTGGGGAATACAATCCCCAAAATCGCCGGGGACAAGGCGCAGATAATAAAGCCGGGATGTGTTGCCGTTGTGGCGCCGCAGGTTGAGGAATCTATGCCGCCCATAGAGGCGCAGATTGCCCGCACCGGCGCAAAAGGTCTCCTTTTCGGAAGGGATTTCACCTTCCGCGTGGTTGAGTCATCCCTTGAGGGGACGCGGGTCGTTCAACGGATAAACGGCGAGGAGATTGAGTATTTCGTCCCCCTTGTGGGGAGATTTCAGGCGGAGAACGCCTCGGTGTCTGTGGCGGCGGCGCGAACTCTGGGCGTGCCGAAGGATGTTATCGCCAAAAGCATCGCAGAGACCCATCTTCGCGGCAGGATGGAGATTGTGTCCCGCAGACCGCTTGTGATAGTGGACGGCGCACACAATCCGCCGGCGGCGGAGGCGACCGCATCGGAGATTGTCTCCCTCGGACTTGCCCCCGCAGTTTTCGTGGTGGGGATAAACCGCCCCAAGGATTACAAAAATATGCTTTCAATCTGGGCGCGGACGGCGAAGGCGTTTGTGTTCACAGACCTTGACAATCCGCGGGCGTATCCGCCGCAGGTTCTCGCAGATTTTGCAAAGGGTCTCGGAGTTGCGGCACAGACAATCCCGGACCCCGCTGAGGCATTAAAGAGGGCAGAACAAATCGCAGGTCCCCGGGGAACAGTGTTCGTCGCCGGTTCGCTGTATCTCGCCGGAAAAATGCTTCAGATTTTCGGGAGCAAAACTTTCGCCTGACGAACCGCCGCAGTGGTGTGAAAAAATCTTGGTTTTGCGCCGGAAGGGCGCTATTTTCGGTAAAAACGGAGGGGAAGTATGAGAAATGTGTATGACAAAATCCAGTGCGCGCTGGGGAAAAAGCCCGTGGATTTGCTGATAAAGAACGCAAATCTGGTCAATGTGTTCTCCGGCGAGATATATATGACCAATGTGGCGGTTCACGACGGCAGAATTATCGGATTTGGAGACTATGAGGCGCACGAGGTGATAGACATAAAGGGGATGTATCTTGCGCCCAGTTTCATTGACGGGCACATCCACATAGAGAGCACGATGCTGACGGTGCCGGAGTTTGCGCGGGCTGTGGTGCCCTACGGCACCGGCGCCGTGGTGGCTGACCCCCACGAGTTCGCCAATGTGCTGGGGCTTGATGGTATCCGCTATGTCCTTGAGGAGCGGGAGAATCTGCCCGTGGATATTTTCGTTATGCTTCCGTCGTGCGTGCCGGCGACAGAACTTGAGACCAGCGGCGCGCGCCTTTCCGCCTACGACCTTCACCTGCTGATAAACGAGCCCCGCGTGGTCGGTGTGGGCGAGATGATGAACTATGCCGGAGTGGTAAATGGCGAGCGCGAGTTGCTGAACAAACTCCATATCGGGCGCGACAAGGTGGTTGACGGGCACGCCCCCGGACTGACCGGAAAGGAACTGAATGCCTATGTCCTTGCCGGACCCCGCTCGGACCACGAGTGCACCCGCCTTGAGGAGGCAAGGGAAAAACTTCGCCTCGGGATGCACATCCATCTGCGCGAGGGATCCTCGGAGAAAAATCTGCGCGACCTTCTCCCGCTGGTGAGCGACGACAACTGGAACCACTTCAGTTTCGTCACCGATGACAGGCATCCGGTCTCCCTTGCCACCGAGGGACACATAAACAACAACATCAAAATCGCGATAGAGAGCGGGCTTGACCCCATAAGGGCATACCAGATTGCCACGATAAACACCGCGAGGTTCTACAATCTCAAGAACTTAGGGGCGATAGTGCCGCGCTATTGGGCGGATTTTGTGGTTTTGGAGGATTTGCGCAATCCTATGCCGCGGATGGTGTTCAAAAAGGGCAAGTTGGTCGCCGAGGATGGGAAAGCGCTTTTTGTGCCTTCGGAGGCGCAGCACTCTTTCATCAGGGCGACGATGAATATCGGACACATTGACGAGGATTCGTTCAAAATTCCGGCGAAGGGGAGAAAGATAAACATAATAAAGGTCATCAAGGGGCAGATAGTTACCGAGCGAGTTGTGGACGATGCCAAAATTGAGGACGGTTATGCCGTCGCCGACCCGGGGCGGGATATACTCAAGTATGTGGTGATAGAGCGCCACAGGGCATC
>JAMOPH010000358.1 GCA_027064665.1 bacterium
AAGCGGGGCGCCGCATTCCGGGCAGGCGCGGTCAAGTTTTTCTATCGTGCTCTTTTTAAGTTCCGCACGGTTTTTTTCAAACTCGGTCAGTTTCTCCGAAAACGGCTCATAGAACTCCTCCAAAACCTGCCGCCATTCCTTCTGTCCCTGCTCAACCTCGTCAAGTTCCTCCTCCATTCGGGCGGTGAATTTCTCCTCAAAAATCTCGGGGAACATCTGCTGGAGAAGTTTGTTTACCTGCTTGCCCAGTTCGGTGACATACAACTGCTTTTTCTGGACTTTCACATATTTCCTGTCCAGAAGGGTGGATATAATCTGGGCGTAGGTGCTGGGGCGTCCGATTCCCTGCGATTCCAATTCCCGGACGAGTGTCCCCTCGGTGTATCTCGGCGGGGGTTTTGTGAAATGCTGTTCCGGCTTAATCTTGCGCAGTGCAACCTCGTCTCCTTCGGCGAGTTCCGGCAGTTTGACCTTTTCCTCCTTCTCGTCCTCGGTGATTTTGACCTTCCACAGGCGCAGAAATCCGTCAAACAGGACCTTTGTTGAGGATGTCTCGGCAAGATAATCTCCGGCGGAAAGCGCCACAGAAGTTCTCTCCAACTGCGCTGGAGCCATCTGCGAGGCTAAAAACCTCTCCCATATCAGGCGGTAGAGTTTATACTGGTCTGGCGTCAGGTAGGGTTTGACGCTTTCCGGGGTATTCTGGATATATGTCGGGCGGATAGCCTCGTGGGCGTCCTGGGCGCCCTTTTTGGTGCGATAGACGATGTTTCCGACATATTCCTCGCCGAAATTTTCGCGGATAAACTTTTTCGCCGACGCCCGGGCGACATCCGCCACACGGACCGAATCGGTTCGCATATATGTAATCAATCCCACAGGACCCTTTTCGCCCAATTCCACGCCCTCGTAGAGTTGCTGGGCAATCTGCATAGTTTTTCTGGCGGAAAAGCCCAGTTTCCGCGACGCCTCAAGTTGCATAGAACTGGTTATAAACGGCGGGGGCGGGTTTTTCTTCAGTTTCTTCCGCTCAACTTTGACAACCACAAACGGCGCGGATTTCTCAATTGCCCCGGCGTGGCGTTCCGCCTCCTGTTGATTGGGAATTTCTAATTTCTCCCCCTTCAATTTCGTGATTTTAGCGGGGAAAACCTTGCCGCCTTTCTCCAGTTCAAGTTCCAGTGTCCAGTATTCCTTGGGGACGAACTTTTCAATTTCCTCCTCGCGCCTGGCGAGGATTTTGAGCGCGACCGACTGGACTCTCCCGGCGGAAAGCCCGCGGTGAAGCAGTTTCCACAGAAGCGGGCTGACCTTGTATCCGACCAGTCTGTCCAAAATTCGGCGGGCAAGTTGCGCGTTGACCTTGCGCAGGTCAATCTGGGTAGGATGTTCAATTCCCTCAAGGACCGCATTTTTGGTGATTTCGTTGAACAGAACGCGCCGCGCTCGGTCAAGGATTTTGAAGTATTGGGCGATGTGATACGCAATTGCCTCGCCCTCGCGGTCGGGGTCGGAGGCAAGGTAGATTTCCTCTGCCTCCTGAATGTATTTTCTCAACTGCTCCAAAATTTTTTTCTTCCCCGGAATAACCACGAACTTGGGCTTGAACCCAGCCTTCACATCCACAGCGAGTTCGTTTTCGGGCAGGTCAATAATGTGTCCCATTGATGCGACAACACGAAAATCCTTGCCCAGAAACCGGGAAAGGGTTCTGGTCTTTGTGGGGGACTCAACTATAACCAGTTTTTTCCTGCCAGCCATAGCGCCTCAACGAAAAAGAGATTTCGGTCTTTCAATGTTAGGGATAACTTCATTTACTGCAAGGAATTTTTTCTGCGGACACATCTTGGAAAATGGAAAATCTCCAAAAGGCAAGTTCACAAACTCTTCCGGGGCTGGTCATCGGTGATTTTCTCTGTTCTCCGGCGAAACCAGATCGGGGTCAATAAGCGCCCCGATTTTCAGGGAGTCTCCCTCATAAACCACCACAAACGCCTGCGGAATTGTGTCCTGCACACCGGCATAGGAGACCATCATATCAAAAGTCACAATAACCGTGTCCTTTCCGGCGGGGGAAATCGCCACATTGTCAAAATCCTCAATTGAATAGGGAGCGAGGTAAACAAAACTCTCAAGAATGGAATACGACAGATGGGTGTCAAAATCGGCATAGGTGAAACCGCTGGAGAGGAGAGGTCTCACTTTTTCAAAATCGCCGGAGTTGAAGGCATCACGGTAGCGCGCCAGAAGGGAATCAACCTGCGCGATATCCACACCCCACAGCACAGACGCCGCAAAAAGCAACACCATCAAAATGTTCACCCTTCGCCTCACAATACAAAAATACTCATCGGTCAAGAAATTTCAAAGACTATTTTCCTCATCGGGGTTTTCGTCATCGCGGTAGGATTTCCAGCCGGCGAGGGTGTTTATCAGCCACCAGAGACCATAATGGGCAACCAAGCCCAAACCAAGCAAAAGATTGAGAGGCAGAAGATACGGGTAGTGCTTCTGGAAATATTTGAACATAGAGATATGGTGCCACCAGAAAGCCATAGCGCGGCGCTTTGAGGACGATGCGCCCCAAGTGTGCAAAATTCTTGCGTTGGGGTTGAAGACCACGCGCCATCCGGCATCGCGAAGGCGCTTGCAGATATCAATGTCCTCAAGGTAGATGAAAAAGCGCTCATCCAGAAGACCGACCTGCTCCAGCGCCTCGGCGCGAAGGATTAAAAACCCGCCGGCAAGCGCCTGGACATCAGTGATTCTGTCGGGAACGCGGCGGAGTTCCTCCATTTTCCAGCGGAAAACCGGAAGTTTGGAAAACAGCGACGCCCGGGAGAAAAGCAGATTAAAATATGTGGGATACACCAGAGTTGAGGGTTGAATTTCGCCGCTTTCAGTCAAAATCAGCCCGCCGGCGGCACCGACATCGGGATTGACATCCATAAACGAGACCATAACATCCAAAGCATTCCCCATAACTGCGGCATCAGAATTAAGAAGCAGATAATACCGGGCATTCACAGCCTTTATTCCTATATTGCATCCCCGGGCAAATCCCAGATTTTCGCGGTTTTCTATCAGATAGACCCACGGGAATTTCTCGCGCACCATCCGGGGACTGCCATCGGTAGAGGCGTTATCCACCACAACCACCACAGAACTTCCCACCGACAGGGGATTTTTCTTCAGCGAAAGCAGACATCTTTTTAGATGATACGCCGTATTATAACTGACCACCACGATGGCAAGGTCATAGACCTCGCTTTTGCGCTCAAAAATTTCCTCCCTCTTTGCACTGGACTGTTTCTTCAAATCTCGTTTAGCCATAAAAACTCCAATCCGAACTCAAATCTTGCCCAAAAGAGATTCAATCCTCAACAGCCAGACCATAAAGAACGCCTCATACACTATTTTTCTATTTATTTTTGACTCGCCAAGTTCCCTGTCGCGGAAAATTATCGGGACTTCCTTAATCCAAAATCCCTTGCGCCAGACTTTGAACTTCGTCTCTATCTGGAACGAGTAGCCATCGGAGCGGATTTTATCAAGTTCAAGTTCCTCAAGCACTCTGCGGCGGAATGCCTGAAAACCAGCAGTAGTATCGTGAACGGGAAGGCCAGTTATAATTCTGGTGTAGATGCTTGCCCATCGGGACAGCCTTTCGCGGTTTTTGGGCCAGTTTTCTATTCCACCGCCGGGAATCCAGCGCGAGCCGATGACCAAATCGTATCCTTCCTCCGCCGCGGCAATCATTTTGGGAAGGTATATCGGGTCGTGGGAGAAATCAGCATCCATCTCAAAGGTCAAATCGTAGCCCTTTTGGAGGGAATACTTGAACCCGCGGACATAGGCGGTGCCAAGCCCCAGTTTGCCCTCGCGATGAATCACATCAACCCGGGGGTTTTCGGCGGCGATTTTGTCCACTATCTCGCCTGTGCCGTCGGGGGAGTTGTCGTCAATTATCAGCATATTTATCCGCGGGTCCTGCTCCAGCACCGCCGGAATTATCCGGGTGATGTTGTCCTTTTCATTGTAGGTGGGCATTATCACCAGAACCCGCTTTATTGGCGATGTATCCCGCTCTCTCTTTTTCATAGGCACACCCTCATCCGCAAATTTACAATAAACCCAACAGGCAAAATATGGCAAGTTTTTTGTGATACAATTTCAAAGACACCAAAAATGCCTTTGTTCCCAAAAGCGATTTATTATAATTTTTACAGAAGAGTAAATCAAGGGGGTGCGCAATGCCATCGGGGATTACGATTTTAATCATCATAGCGATATTCATAATTCTGAGTGCGCTGAGGGTTTTGAGGGAATACGAGCGCGGGGTGGTTTTCCGGCTGGGAAGGATTGTCGGGGCGAAAGGTCCGGGGCTGATAATCCTCATCCCGCTTATCGACAAGATGACAAAGGTCAGTCTGCGGACTGTTGTTCTTGATGTCCCGCCGCAGGATGTCATCACAAAGGACAATGTCTCAATACAGGTGAACGCGGTGGTGTATTTCAGGGTGATTGACCCGGTCAAGGCGGTGCTTGAGGTGGAGAACTATCTTTATGCCACAAGCCAACTTGCCCAGACGACACTGCGCTCGGTGCTGGGCGAGGTTGAACTTGACGACCTTCTGGCATCGCGCGAGCAAATCAACCACAAACTTCAAGAAATTATTGACCGCGAGACCGACCCGTGGGGAATCAAGGTCTCAATGGTGGAGATAAAGCACATTGACCTTCCCGAGGAGATGAAGCGCGCGATGGCTGCTCAGGCAGAGGCGGAGCGCGAAAGGCGGGCAAAAATCATCTCCGCCGAGGGGGAATATCAGGCGGCGCAGAAACTGGCGCAGGCGGCAGAGATTATGTCAAAATTCCCCGCCACAATTCAACTCCGCTACCTGCAGACCCTGACTATGATTGCCGCGGAGAACAACTCAACCACAATTTTCCCGATACCGTTGGAGTTCATCAAGGCATTTTCCGCCCCGGCAGAGAAAAAGGAATAATTTGAAGGGCAAATTGGTCCTATGTCGGGCGCCGGCACACCGTCGGCGCCTTTTATTTGCTCAGTTGCCAAGCAGAAGCAGTTTTTTGACTATCCTTTTTCCGCGGTAGTTGAGGTTCAGCAGGTATATTCCTGAAGGCAAGTCGCTCACATCCACCTCATTCCCATCTATCCTCTTTACTACTTCGCCCCTTATATCTATAACTTCTCCACGAACTTCATCTAAACCTCTCAAACACAATCTGCTCCCAAACACTATTGGATTTGGATATATCTCCAACTTATCGCCTCTTTCCAATTTTCCCTGTATTCCTAATGTGCTATCCACCTCAAATATATTGAACACTCTCCCTGTCTGCATCATCGCATAAATATATCTCCCCTCAACCAATATCTCGCTCTGCAAACTGTTCAAATAATATGCCAGCGTATCTATATCCGGCAAATGAGCAATACTAAATAAATATAACCCTGCCAATTTATGAACATATAACAGTGTATCATCCTCCACCCACAAATCTATCACACTCCCATCTATCTTCAATATCGGTTCTGCAGTATAATCTCCTGCCTCTATATCGCTCAATCTTACAAAATATAACCCCGGATGCCAGCCTCCCCAAGTCCCCAACATCACCACTCCCAAACTCTCGCTTATCGCAACCGCCTGCCCTGACTCGCCATCGTATTCTGTCCGCCAACAACCTAATACCGTTAACGTGCACACATTGCCCGGGTAAAATTTCTCTTTTACAACTTTCACAAAAGCCGCTGGCTCCAACGAATCAGGATAACCAGAACCTATCTCGCCAGATATCACATATAAAGAATCACCCTTGAAGATATTTCTTAAATAATACCAATCTGTACGATCTCCATCTGGAGGATAACGGTATCCCTCAATTACAACATAGTAATCCACGGGAATCAGGGTATCCTGACACTCAGTATTCCAGTATCTTCCCCCCCCCACATAAAACTATCTTGCATGGTACTCGATAAATTTGCTGATGTAAAACCTACTGAGTCCACAAAAAATCTCTTTTCCACGCTCAAAGTATCCCCTTTCTCCTCTACCTTCAGCACCCTTATATACTCTCCCCCGTGTATACCATATCTGCCATATCCAACATATATATACCCACTGTCCTTGCATACTTCAAACCACCTCAAATAGCCTATACTATCACCAGATATAGTATCAACATATACCCTCGCTACATACGGAGAGTCAGGATTTGATATGTCTAAAAACCATAAACTATCACCACATTCTGGGGTCCCTTCAGCAAATCCCCTGCCCACCACTATATAATGGTCCAGTATACGATGCATTACTATACCATAACCGGATAGGTCATCTGTGGGGCAGGTCCAACTGCCACGACGACGAATGTGCAAACTGTCCTGGGAAAAAA
>JAMOPH010000359.1 GCA_027064665.1 bacterium
GGGTTCAGGTTGGGGTAGCCTATGGCGCCGCCAGAATTGTCGGCAGGGGTTCGGTCTCTGTGGACCCATATCCCGGGCTGGAGTTGAAGGTCAGGGTGCGCCACGAGGGCATCCGCTATCCGGCGGTGGTGCTGGGCGTGGAGACCATCGGATTTGGACAATACGATTCCGCCCGAAAGCGCTACGAGCACAAATCCCGTGGATTGTATGCTGTCGCCAGCAAAAACTGGGATTTCCTGTGGGGAAATTTCGGACTGCATTTCGGCATAAATTACTCGTTTGAGGAGAATTTCAATCGTGGTTTTTCTGTTTTCACGGGTATAGATAAGGATTTCAAGGATGCTGTCGGGTTCAAAGTAGAATATGACCTCGCTCCCGGCGATTGGCACTCTCCCCGCTACAACGGTTATGGATATCTTTCTGCAGCGTTGTGCGTATATTTTGGCTCTTCAAGTTATGCCACATTCAATTTCTTTGATATTTTGGGCAATATCGCCGACAAACCCGCCCCCGCAAGGGAGTTTTTCGTGTATTTCGGAAGAAAACTGTTCTGATAATCAAAAAACTGCGCAGTATATTAGTGTATAAAATATTAGTGTATAAAATCCGCTAGGGTTTGCATCTGGTCATTTGTGCCCTGCGTCAATCCATTTGGGCTATGTGAAACGAGGGAAAGTGAAAATGCCGGGTTTGAGAAAATTTTTGATTTTGACTTGCCCTCGGGAATGATTTAGTTTAACTCAACAAAATCCAAATTTTCAGGAGGGTTCAATGGGCAGGACCATCATTGAAAAAATTTTTGCCGCACATACCGATAAAAAAGACCCCCAGCCCGGCGATGTGGTCTGGCTGGAGGTTGATGTCCGTTCGGCGAGGGATTTCGGCGGTCCCAATGTTATCAAGCATCTGGAGAAATATTTCCCGGAAAATCCGGTGCTGGACACCACTCGCACGGTTTTCACCTTTGACACCGTGGCACCGGCGAACAATATCCCCTACGCCATCAACCAGCAGAGGGTCAGGGTTTTCGCCCGGAAACACGGGGTGCCCCTCTACGATGTCAACCGGGGAATCGGCACGCACACCCTGCTTGAGGAGGGCTGGGTTCGCCCGGGGATGACCGCCGTCGGCACCGACAGCCACTACAACATCTTGGGTGCGGTTGGTGCCTTCGGTCAGGGTATGGGCGACCGGGATATCGCCTTCGCTTTCGCCACCGGCAAGGTGTGGTTTGAGGTCCCGCCCACGGTGCGGATAAATGTTGAGGGGATGCCCAAAAACCCGCTTGTGACGCCGAAGGATTTTGTCCTGTCGCTTCTCCGGCGCTTTGGCTCCCACGGACTTTTGGGGCGGGTGGTGGAACTCTACGGCGATTATCCCCAATCGTTGGACCTTGCGGGAAGAATCACCGTGGCGTCAATGGGCACCGAGTTGGGACTGATATCCATAATCTTCCCGCCGGATGAAAAAATTGAGCGGGAGTTGAATGAATTTTCCGCCCCGCGCTTTGAATACGAACCATTTGTCGCCGACCCGGACGCAAAATACGAGCAGGAGTTCACAGTTGATGTGACCGATCTGGAGCCGCTTCTGGCGGCGCCGTTCTCGCCGGATAATGTCCATCCCGTGCGGGAGTTTATCGGGCAGAGGGTGGATTCGGTCTTCGTGGGCAGTTGCACCAACGGCAGGGACCCGGATATCCGTGCGGCGCTTGAGGCTATGGGCGACGACCCCGTGGCGGAGGGCACTATTATGCGTGTCGTCCCAGCGACACGGGTGGTCACCGAAAAAATTATGAAGGACGGCACTTGGATGGGGCTGTTCTCCAAGGGCGCTGTGGTCTCGCATCCTGCGTGCGGCGGCTGTGCGCAGGGGCAGATTGGTATGACCGGCGAGGGCGAGGTCCAGATTTCCACGGGCAACCGCAATTTCAAGGGCAAGCAGGGTGCAGGAGAAACTTTCCTGGTAAGCCCCGTAATCGCCGGACTCGCCGCCGCCAAGGGCAAAATCTGGTTGCCGTGATGGGGGTCTGTTTGCAGGGCGGGGAGTTCGCCCGGAAAGTGAAAAAATTCGGCAAGTCCGAAATTGTCGTCGGGGGTATGGAGACGCAGGATGAAAAAATTTTGAGGGCGGCACGGATTCTGGCGGATACGCAGACGCTTATGGTTTTCACCGGGGCGGGAGTTTCCGCCGAAAGCGGTTTCCCCACTTTTCGTGGCAAGGATGGTCTGTGGGATCAATATGAGATTCAGAAGATGGCGACGCCGGAGGGTTTTGTGCAGGACCCCGCCGCCGTGTGGGAGTGGTATTGCTGGCGCAGGGGATTGGTTCTTGAGGGCAAGCCAAATCCGGGGCATTACGCCATCGCCGAACTTGAGCGGAGTTTTGAGGATTTTCTCCTCGCCACGCAGAATGTGGACAACCTTCACCGGGTTGCCGGGAACGAAAAAATTGTGGAACTTCACGGCAACATTTTCGCCGAAAAGTGCACCCGCTGTGATTTCAGGCGATGGAGCGAGGAAATTTACACAGAACCCCCTCACTGCCCCAAGTGTGGGGCGCTTCTGCGCCCCGATGTGGTATGGTTCGGCGAGCCCCTTGACCCAAAAGATGTTGAGCGGGCGTGGTCGTTTGCCGAGCGTGCCGACACAATTTTGGTCGTGGGGACATCCGCTGTGGTCTACCCCGCCGCACAACTGCCCGAAATCGTCCACGCTCGTGGCGGGAGAGTTATTGAGGTAAACCTTGACTCTACGCCCGTGACCCTGATAGCAACCGTCTCAATCAGGGGCAAAAGCGGAGAAATCCTGCCGAAAATTGTTGAACACTTCAAGGCAATCAGTTAACTTTCGCCGGAACAGACCCCGAAATTTATGAGAAGATGGCATATTATACTTTTGGCGGTTTTTGTGATATCGCCGCTTTTCGGCGAAAGTCTTGAGGAACTTCGGCGCAGGGTCAAAATCGTAAATCATCAGATTGACAGTCTGCGCCGGACGGAAAGTTCCTATATCGCCCGCATTGACGCTATGGACAAGAAAATGGCGCTGCTTGACCGGATTGTGACGCAGTTGGGCGCCGATATAGACCGCCTTCAGCGCAGAATCTCTGTCCTGTCGGATTCCGCCAGAATGGCGCAGAAAAGGTGGCGACTTCACAAGGGGGAACTCCTCAAACTTCTGCGGGAGATGTATATAATGGGCGCCGTGGACAACTGGGAACTTGTGCTTCTTGCCAGCGATGTCAACGAACTTGCGGAAAATCTGGTCTATCTTGAGTCGCTTTCAGAGGCACGGGGCAAAACGATGAGCACTGCGCTGGCGGCGTATGAGAACTATGTCGGCACGGTTGAGCGCCTCAAATCCTCACGGGATTCGCTGAAAAGCGTCCTTGCGCAGAAGCGTGCCAGTCTGGATTCGCTGAAATCTGTGCGGCGGGAATATAAATCTGTGCTGGCGAAAGTCCGCCGGGATGCCAAAAAACGGGAGCAACTTCTGGCAAGGCTGGAAAAATCCATAGAGGAGTTGGAGAGCCGTCTTGCTGGCGGCGCTGGCGGCGGGAAATTTGCCGCCCTCAAGGGGAAACTTCCCTGCCCGCTGGGGAAGAAATGTTCTGTTCTGCGGGGTTTCGGCAGAGTTAAGGACAAAAAGTTCGGCACGGTCATCAACAACCCCGGCGTGGATTTCAGGGCACGCAGGGGGCAGTCAGTTTTCGCCGTGTCCGACGGCACTGTCGCCGATGTGGTGTGGCTTCCCGGATACCAGAATGTGGTCATTGTAGCCCACGACGGCGGGTATTACACGATTTACGGCAATCTGGGCGAGGTTCTGGTTCAGAAGGGGCAGAAGGTGGGGCGTGGCACAAAAATCGGGAGAGTGGGCGAGAGCAGTTGGCTTGGCGATTCGCCGCAACTTCACTTTGAAATTCGCCGTGGGAAAGCAAGGGAAAACCCGCTTGCGTGGATAAAATAGTGGAATTGTGGTTGACTTTGTGAGCGAAAAATCTATGTTTTATTTGGGATGAAAAGTTTTATTAAAAAAATACTTTCGGGAGGCGAAAAATATAGGATAGAATATTATAGTGTTTCGCCGGTTGTGGTGCTTTTGATGATAATTCTCGCCCTCGGTCTTGTGGGGATAGTGTTCTGGTATACCGAGATAGTCCGCCATAAGATGCTTGAATACAACCGCCGGATGATGAACACTTATGCCCGTATATGGCAGTTGACTCTTTCAAAGTCAATAGAGGGACCCGAACTGACGATTATATTTGAGGAGATAATAGAAAAAGCCGATTTTCCTATGGTATATACCGACGCCGGCGGGAAACCCATCTACTGGCGCAACCTTCCCGTGCCGGACAATGACACATCCAAGGCGGCAATAGAAAAGGTCAAACGGTGGCTTGAGCGAAACAAGGGCAAATTCAAGCCGATAGTTATATCCCTGCCAAATCGGTCGGAGCCGCTGGCTTATATATACTTCGGTGAGTCGCCTGTTGTTAAAAAACTGATATTTATTCCTATTGCGCAGGCGTTTGTGATGGTTCTTTTGTTCATAATAGGCACGATTATATATCATCGCATAAAAAGATACGAGCAACAGAACATCTGGCTTGGACTCGCAAAGGAAGCCGCCCATCAGTTGGGCACGCCCACATCATCGCTTTTGGGATGGCTGGAACTTATGAACGATGCAATCCGTGAGGGGGATTACGAGGAGGTGAAAAGGATTACCTCGGAGATGGAAAAGGATGTGCGCAATCTCTCCCGGATTGTGGTCAGGTTCGGGCAGATAGGCAGTGTGCCCGAACTTTCGCCGGCGGATACAATCGTTTTCGTCAAGGAAATCGTGTCGTATCTAAAGGAAAGGCTGCCGCAACTTTCAAGAAACATTGAACTTGTGGAGCACTACGAGCCCGTGCCGATTGTTATGGTTAACAAACTTCTTCTGGGATGGGCGATAGAAAATCTTATAAAAAACTCAATAGAGGCGATAGGGCAGAACAAAGGGACAATCTGGGTTTCGGTGCGCCCCAGCCTTGATGGCGAGGGAGTCAATATCGCCATAAGCGACAACGGCAAGGGTATCCCGCCCTCGGCGCAGAAGAAAATTTTTTCGCCGGGGTTCACAACCAAAAAGCGAGGATGGGGTCTCGGACTTTCCATAACCAAGCGCATAGTTGAGGACTATCATCACGGCAAACTGGTGCTTTTAGAAAGTCGCCCCCACGAAAAGACTACATTTTTGATTCAACTTCCGGCAAAGGAGAAGTAATTTTTCCCTGTGTATTTCCCCTTCGCTTTGGTTCCTGTCGGAGGAGAAGGAGAACCAATTTTGTTTACCCTTTCCCGTGGGAAGAAAATGAACAATCCGGGCGAGGGTTCCCAAAAACACATAATGGATTAAGCAAGCGTGTCTCCCTCATCCCCCGAATTCCGTCGTGCTTGAGAAGTTGAAGTCCTCCACTAACATCGCCGGGGTGTATGCGCCGCCGAAGAAAAATCCCGCCACAAGTTTTGGCTTGTCGCCGACGGCGAGAACCTTGTTGAAAGTGTCCGTCGTCGGCTGGGTGAAGCGCAGGTTTTTGACCGGATATGCTATCTCCCCGTTCTCAATCATAAACACGCCATCACGGGTCATACCGGTGATTGTCAGTCTGGTCAACTCGGAGACATTGGTGTAGTGGAAATGGGTTATCAAAAGCCCCCGTTTGACCGATTTTATCATATCCTCCAGCGAGGTTTCGCCGGGGGATATGACGATATTTGTCGGGATTGCGCCCCAGTGGTTCGGTTTGGGGAGTCCGTGTCCGGTGGGTTCTATCCCCATTTTTTCGGCGGTCCAGCGGTCGGCGACGAGATTTTTGAGAACTCCGTTTTCCACCAGAACGACTCTCTGCCGTGGCACGCCCTCAAAATCAAAGGGAAGTCCCGCATACGCCTCGTGGTAGGCATCGTCCACGATGGTGATTTTCTCGTCAAAAACTTTCTGCCCAACCTTGCCGGCGAGGAAACTTCTGCCCTCAAGGTGAGCCCGTGCGTTGAATCCGTAGAGTGCCATAAAGGAGACAAAATCGCCCACTGCGGCAGGGGTCAGAACCACGGTGTATTTGCCGGGGGAGATATCACGAGGATTCTGGTTTTTGAGCGCAATGTCTATTGCCTCGGCGATGTCGGATGGCACATCGGTGCGGTCTATTGACCAGCCCAGCGATTCTGCCCAGCCGGTGCCGTTTTCCCCGAACACGGTTATGCTGAAGGTGAAATTCGTTCCGTTCCAGAATGCGAAAAGCCCCTTGGAATTGGCAATTCCCAGCACATTGGCGGAATTTTCCACGATGCCTGCGGCGGAAAGATTTTTCTCCTCGCACCGGGCGACCGCCTCCGCAACCATATTTGCCCTCTCCTGCGGGGAAAGTTCCGCAGTCTTCGGGCAGAATCGGTTGATTTCCTCGTATTTTTGGGGTCCCAGCATCGGCAGGACCTCGTCGCTGTCGGCGGAATGCTGGATGATTTGTTTGGCTTTCTCCACCGCCTCAAGGATTTCGTCCTCATCGGCAAAGAGGTTCACATTGACGGTGCCATCACGCTTGCCCTTCTGAAGTCTTATCCGCAAAGAGTTGTTCTCCACCGCAAGATTTTGATGGATGACATTGTTGGCAAACCGTGTGAGGGCGGAATTTTCGTAGTTGAGCATCACCTCGGCGTCGTATTCGCCGGATGCCTCAAACACTTTCTGGGCGATGCGTTCAAAGTTGTGCCTTATCTCCTGTGTGTTCATATCTCCTCCCGGGTAATCTGGATGGAAACTTAACAAATAGGGGTTCTCAATGCAACCGAATTCTTGCGGCGCCGGGATACAAAATAACTTGCGCCCGCGGGGGAATGTCCTTATTCTTTTTATCAGGAGAGTGCCGGGATGGCGGAACTGGCAGACGCAGAGGACTTAAAATCCTCTGGGCTTTGTGCCCGTGCGGGTTCAAGTCCCGCTCCCGGCAAAATTTTATTTCTGCGCAGAAACTGATGGGTTGGAGTGATTTTTGGCAGTTCTCGCATAAATTCGGACTTGAACCCGTAATAAAGCGGGGGCAATGCCCCTTCAAGTCCCGCTCCCGGCAAAATTTTATTTCTGCGCGCATATTAAAAGTTCGGGTTAATGTTTATAATTTTCGTGCCAATCTGGGCTTGAACCCGCAATAAAGTGGGGGGGCAGTGCCCCTTTCACTGATTTTCGTGGAAATCGTCCGGAAAGGATTAACGGTTGCAAATTTTGTCCGTGTGGATTATTCTAAAGATGCCGCACAGTGCAATTGAGGGGGCAGTATGGCTTACGAACTGAACTACACACACA
>JAMOPH010000360.1 GCA_027064665.1 bacterium
GAACCGCTTTTTCTGTAAACCCAAATTGGGTTTTGAATCCAATGATGTGCTACTGCCTGTGAGATATCAACCGTGCTACTACTGTCAATATTTCTGACCCTCCATTTGGTAACATCAACTTTTATAGTATCGTCAGTTGGGTCATAGAACGGGTTTGCCAGCATATTATAGCAGGTGTATGCGTGAGTGCCGTCATATCTGTGGAGTGGGACTTCAAAACTATCGGTGGTGTCAACAAGAACCCCCCAGGTGTCAATCGGGATGGAGTCGCAGTGGGTCTGGTTGCCCCAGAAACCTATCCCGGGGGCGAATCTGTCGGGGTTGTCGGTACCTTCGGGTCCCATATATCGTTTGTAACCGCCATCGCCTGGGTAGTATCTCATAATACGATACCACGACTCCCAGGTTCCGCAGTTGGAGTCAGTGCCTGTGCAGGTGGTGTGCATATCATCGTATAGGACGATATCCTGCTCGCCGTAATCAACATCGCCGGAGAAATCTCCGCAACCGTGAGCGCTGGCAAAATTGATGTAGCGGGTAGTATCCTCACGGGGATACAGCGGCACACCGAACAGCGTGTATCTTCGCCAGAGAATCGTTTGAGCAAAAACCGCATTATATGGTTTCTGATATTTAATGGTTTTGATAATGCTTTTGTCAAGTCCGCCTGTGTTCCCAAATATATGGTCGTTGAGAGTTATCCAGCCGGCGGTGGTGGTATCGGAAAACTCAAGCACGCTGGAATAAGATGCATTTCCGGCATCGCACCAGACATCAAAGGTGTCCTGATGGTCGTATGCGTCATCATCAGTGTGGTCCATCCCAAACTGTGTGTATTTCACGAAATCCACATATCCGCCCTCATACGGCGAAGTAGACCCGGATGTTGGAGGATCGTATTCCACATAGACCGAACATCTGTATTGTTCCCAGAAACTTACAGTGACAGTTTCGGCGTCGTCCTGATTCCCCTCGGTGACAGTGCCCCAGGCAGTGTCGGACCTTGCCCACCGGTGAAAGTCCGGGTCGCAGGGATCTCCCGGAGCACAAGTCCCTGCGCCGCTCTGGAACACAGCCACAGGCTCAAACCAGTAGTTGTAGCCGGATTGGACCGTATCAACCCAGGCGGCAAGATAAGTTGAGCCGCCGCGCCCTATGGTGTCGGTGCGCCACACACCGCGGTTGAGATAGTGAACCACAACCTTTAGAGTGTCAGCCCAAATCCGGATAGAATCGCCATCGTTTGCCGCCGCCCGCTGGACATCCTTGGCAAAAAAGTGCACGAAAAACATCTTCTCGCCGTGGTAAAACCCCTGCTGATTGTCATATGACCCACCGCTGACCGTGGTCACAGCGGTCTGCGCCGCCGCACTTCCCCACAACTCATAACTCCCGCCGCTGGCTCCCACTGGTCCCCCCGGACCATAGTAGGTCTCCTTCAATTCATATTGCCCAAAAACCAAGGTAAACAGCCCAGCCACCAAAACTAAAAATATCGCCCACTTTCTCATCAATTATACCTCCTTTTTACAAAATATAAGAGAATTATTCTATAAGTCAAGCGATTCCCTGCGGCTGGCGTTTAGCTAATTCTGATGAAAAACAGATTTTCTGTAAAGTTTAAGTCCCTTTTCAGCCACAAGTTCTGGGGTGATTTGCTCAAAGCATCGGGGCGAGGCGTATTTGCATCTGCCCTCGCCGTGGAGAGTGCAGGGGGAACACTCTATCCCACTGTGTAGATATGCGACGAACTTTCCCCGAGGAACAAAGCCAAGACAGGGATGAGTGGGACCGAAAATGGTGATAGTGGGCACGCTCAACGCCGCAGCGATATGGGCGGGTCCGCTGTCGTTGCCGAAAAACAGCGCCGCCCGGGATATAATCCCCACCAGCGCCTCAAGTGAAATTCGCCCGGTGTAAGCAAAATCACCTCTCCCGGTGGGCTCGCCTATGAAAAGAACCTCAAAACCGTGCTCCTTAAGAATATTCCCAAGGCGGGCGAAACGCTGGTCGCCCCATTGCTTCAGCGGATATCTCGCCCCGGGATGAATCACCGCAATCGGCGGGCGCAACCGCTCCAAAAATTTCTCCGCCTCACAAAGCCCCTTTTCCGTCGGGAAAATTTGAGGCAGAGTCTTCGGGGCATTCACGCCTATCTTTTTCAGCGCCGCAAGATGGTCGTCCACGACAGAGCGGGGGCTTCTGTCCCCGATTCCGAACCACACGCACAGCCGCCGGGCAAGAGTGCGTTTTCTGACCCTCACCGTCCGAGCACCAATGCCGAGGGTCATCAGCCAACTGCGCTGGTTGTTGTGAAGGTCAACCACAGCATCAGGGCGAAACTTTTTTATCTGCCGGCGGGTCTTGTCCAGCGAGGTGAACTCAATCAACCGCTCAATCCGTGGGTCTTCAGAGTATATCGGCGCATATTCGGGCTTTGTGATAAAACCTATTCGCCATCCGGCATCGGCAAGCGCCCGCACCGCCGCCGACGCAAGAACAACATCCCCTAACGAGGACAACCTTATCACCACAGCCTTCGGCATAGATTAAAGATAACCGGGCGGCAGGACAGAGCAAACAAATCATTCCCCCAGCATTTTGAGTTTTTCCCTCGCCGGGGCGGCTTCCTCGGCAGTGGGATAGTTCTCCACGATTTCGGTGAAAAAGCGCCGGGCGCCGTTGATATCATCCATCTTCATAGCGCAGATTCCGGCGCTGTAAAGCGCACTGGGCACAAGTTCGCTCTCGGGATAGTTCTGCTTGACCTTCAGATAAGCCTTCTGGGCATCTGAATATTTGCCCAGAGCGTAGAGGCACTCGCCGATATAATACTGGGCATCATCGGCGAGAGCGCTTTTGGGGAACAGGGTCAAAAACTGCTCAAATTCCATCCGGGCGAGTTCAAACTTGCTGCGGTTGAAATCAAGTTGGGCGGTCTCAAAAAGTTTTTTGGGGTTAACCGCCGCCTGCGCCGATGATGTCTCGGCGGTGTCGGAGACTGATTTCTGCGTCGCCGGCGGAACAGAGGCAAGTTCCTGCTCCATAGCGGCAAGTTTCTCCCTCAACTCGCTGACCTGATATCCGCTTTCGCTCAAAAGGTTCTCAACGATTTTCATCTCCTCAACTAACATCTGCAGGTTATAGTCCTGCGTGGCTTTCATCTGGCGAAGAGTCTCCTGTTGCTCGGCGAGGAGAGAATCAAGGCGATCAAGTTGCTGCTGCTGTTTCGCATTGGACTGGACGAGATAGTCCATCTGCTGCTGGAATCTTTTAATCTCCCCCCGGGTGGCACATCCGGAAAAAAGGAGTGCCGCCAGCGTCGCAACGGCGATATATGTGAGCGTTCGTTTTCTCATAGCGAAAAGGGGGGCGCATATAAACGCCCCCGAAATGCGACCTGAATCACTGAGATATGATTACAAAATCCACTCGTCTGTTTCTCCACCAGCAACTTTCGTTGTGCTCGGTGCAGACGGGGCGCTCCTCGCCGTAACTTATTATCTCAATCCTGTCGGGGGAGATGCCGTAGTTGACGAGGAACTCCTTGACCGCCCGGGCACGCTTTTCGCCAAGAGAGAGGTTGTATTGGTTTGTTCCCCTTTCGTCGCAGTTGCCCTCAAGACGGATTCTGACATTGGGGTGCTCCATCAACTGCTTGGCGTTGTCGGCGAGAATCGCCTTTGCCTCCGGGGTCAGGGTATATTTGTCAAACTCAAAGTAGACGGACTTGAGATTGAGTTTCGGTTTTTCCGGCGGTTTGGGCTTTACAACTGGTTCTTCCACCTTGGGCTTTGGCTTTTCCTCGGTCACCGGCGGAGGCGGAGGTGGTGGGGTCTTTTTATGACAACCCGTTCCAAACATCCCAAGCAAAACCACAAATAGCATCACTGATACCAGGGAGCGCCTCATACTATCCTCCTCGGATTTTATTTGTTTCAATTTAACTTAACATATTACGCCTCATTCCGCAAATGCAATCTTTTATTTATTACAAAACATCTTTCTGTTCCGCAACATTTCCGATAAACTTTTTGAAAAAACTTTTGTTTTTTCGTATCTTTATTCAAACCAAAATCGGAGGTAAAATGAGAAGTTTCAGATTTGGAACTCTGATGCTGGCGGCGGCAATGTTATTTTTTTCCGCACTCTTCGCTCAGCCAAGACCCAGGAAGGACAATTTCCCAAGAAGACATCCTCCCCGGCATAGCCCCGCTCGTGGCAAGAACATAGCCAAAAAAATCACCCGCCTTATGGATGAGGGAGAATTTGACAAGGCAGCGGAACTCATAGAGAAAGCGCTCTCCCGCCCCGAGGCGAACCGCGAGGACTCCGTCAAGGTTCTTCCGCTTCTGGCGGTGTGCTACAACGCGATGAAAGATTGGAAAAACTCGGCAAAAGCATATCAATATCTTGAGAAACACGATGTCAAAAATGCGATAAAATGGCGCAAACTCAAAGAAATTGTGTCTGCGCCCGAAAGGGATATCGCAATGGAGCGCCTGCCCAACACCGTAAACTCAAAGTATGGCGAAATTATGCCGGTAATCTCCCCCGACGGGAAAACACTTTACTTCATCGTTGACGACGGCAAAAACCAGGACATCTACTACTCCACCCTTGACCCAAACGGCAACTGGACCAAGCGGAAAAATATCGGTCCGCCGCTGAACACTCAATTTTCCGACGGAATTCTGTCCGTCCTGCCCGATGGCAACACCGTCCTTCTGAACGGGATTTACAATCCCGACGGGACGAAATCCGCCGGGTATTCAATCTCCCACAACACCGGGACATCGTGGACATTCCCCGAGCCGGTCAAAATTGATGATTTCTACAACAGGAACAAATACACAAGCGCCTGCCTTGCCGCCGATGGAAAGACGCTGATATTAGCCCTTGAGCGTGATGACGGCTACGGCGACCTTGATTTGTATGTGTGTTTCCGCAAGGATGACGGGTCGTTTACTGCGCCGAAAAATCTGGGTCCGATTATAAACACCTCCGGCACCGATGGCACGCCGTTTTTAGCCCCGGATGGGATAACTCTGTATTTTTCCTCCGATGGTCATCCCTCGCTGGGCAGTGCGGATATGTTCGTCGCACGAAGAAAGGACTCCACCTGGACGAACTGGACAATCCCGGAAAATCTGGGCAAGGAGTTCAACACTGTGGGCTGGGATGCGTATTACACTGTTCCTGCCAGCGGGGAATGGGTGTATTTCGTCTCCTCCGGGTTTGACGCCATCGGCGGAACAGATATTTTCCGGGCGAAACTTCCCGCCGAGGTCAAGCCCAAGCCGGTGGTCACAATCACCGGAAAAGTCACCGACACGAACGGCAACCCCGTGGCGGCGGATATCTCTTATGAGCGCCTGTCCGACGGAAAAAATCTCGGAATCGCCTCAAGCAACCCCAAAACCGGAAAATATTCCATAGTCCTGCCCGCAGGGGAAAAATATGGATATTCAATCCACAAACAGGGCTATATGTTCTTCTCCGACCACATAGACCTGACGGATATTGACTCCGTCACCACAATTGAGCAGAACATAACCCTCAAACCCGTGAAGGTAGGTTCCCAGATAGTGCTTCATAATATCTTTTTTGAATTCAACAGCGCAAAACTTCTCCCGGAAAGCATCGGCGAATTGCAAAGAGTTCTAAAACTTATGCAGGAAAATCCCGATATAAAGGTTGAAATCGCCGGACACACCGACTCTATAGGGACGGAAAGTTATAACCTCAAACTGTCCCAGCAGAGAGCAGACGCCGTGAAGGAATGGTTAGTCCAGCACGGCATAGATTCCTCAAGAATAATCGCCAAGGGCTACGGCGAATCGCAGCCCATCGCCGACAACGGCACCGAGGAAGGCAGAGCAAAAAACCGCCGAGTTACATTTACCATAGTGGGCGAATAGTTTTTTGCGGGGGAAAACCTTTCTTAAAAAAAGTTTTCCCCGCACCCCTTTCCAAAGAATTTTGGGATTTTGGAAATTTTAAAATGCTATGATACCTCTTTCAATGGTTCTCCTTCTCCCCCGGTGGGAGAAAAAGTTAGAGGATGAGGAGGAACAGAAAATCCCTTCCCTGCCTCGCTACGCCCGGCACCTTTCGGCAATGGCAGCGGTCAAAAGCGGCGGGATATTCCGGGAATACAAAGAGCGTTTGATCAGCCGGGGAAAATCGGCAAAGACCACATTGTGCGCTGTTATGCGGAAACTGGCGGGGATAATTTATGTGATTTTGAAGACCAGCACCCCATTTTCAGAGAAAATTTACAGCCAGATCTCATCACAACTCCAAATTTAATCTTGACAAAAACCGTAGTATCTCCCCTGTAAGGAGAAGGTGGCACGCAAGCGCCGGGTGAGGGCTTTCTAATAATGAGTCCGCCGACGATGGAGCGACAAAAACCTCTCTCGCGCAGAATCCGGATTGTCCGATTCGTTTACGGCAAATGTATGTATCCCCCGCCGACAGAGAAAATCCAGAATCCCAGCCCGGGGTAAAGCGTGTCGCCGGCGGGATAGTATGCCCTCGTGGTCGGGTCGTAAAGCCATATCCCCGGCAGGAGAAGTCCCGGCGGCTCGGTCTGGAGTGAGTCGGCGGGAACCGGACGGTTGATGTCGCCAATCAGGTTCCAGCCGCGGTAAATCTGCCGCCGATAACCCTCGTTCGGCACCCCGGCGATGGCATAGGTGGAATCCATCAGCGAGAAAACCCAGTATCCAAGCCCCGCCTCGGGATATTCCGGCACATAGAACGAACGGGTCAGCGCATTATAGCCCAGCATTATCGCAACATCCGGGAAAATCTGTTCGGGTGTGTGTTCCACCGGCACATAGGGGAACGAAATCAGGTTCCATCCGGTCGCCAGCGAGACATCGTCCCTCGCCAGCGGCGGGAAATACCACCGGATTATCAGCGAATCATACTCCGACAGGTGCCACCAGAAGAAGGTGTCCCGCTTCATATCCAAAAATCCGTTGAGTTCAAACTTGCCCTCGGGAAGATGCGCCGGGTTCCAGTGGACATACAAAAGCGTGTCCGAATCGGTCTTGATTGTCCACACATCGGGCAGGTCAAACCCCTGAACCGAGCGGAGAAGTTTGCGAATCGCCGGATGGTCGGGGTCGTTGAGGAATATGTATGCGTCCACCTCGGACGGCGGCGGCTCGGGATAGATTATGTCCACCTCGGCGTCAAACATCGGAGTTGCCGAGGGCGCCGCACCAATCGTCACCGTCCGGGTCTTGACCACATCGCCGAGCCGGTCAAGGTTGATGTCAAACAGCCACGGGCGGATATTCCACAGG
>JAMOPH010000361.1 GCA_027064665.1 bacterium
TTCTGCGGCATTCCGGACAGAGGACACGGTATAGGTCCTCACGGGTGAAAAATTCCTTGGGTTTGCCGGTTTCTGTGTCAGCCGCACCGAGTTCCTTCATCCGGGTGACAAAAAGCGTCTGGTTCTGGAAAGCACGGGTGCCAAGTTTTTCCGCAAGATAGAGAAGATGTTTTTTGCTCGTTATCGGCTTGCCGCACTTTTCGCACAGAACAAGTTCGCCCTCAATCTGCTCGGTGACCTCGGACAAATCAAGAGTGGAGAGGTCAAACTCGTTGGTTATCTTAATTCCCGCCTTATCACCGAAAATGTTCCCGTCTCCAACCGTGCAATACTGAGCACACATACTGCACCAGATACATCTGGCGTAATCGCGGAACATAATCCGGATGGCGGTGCCATCCTCTTTGATTATGTCCCTTTTCTCAATGGCGTTCACCGGGCAGATGTTCGCGCAGGCGCCGCAGAGGATGCAGTTCTCCTCCACAAATACCGGTTTTCCTCTAAATTCGGGGGTAACCTCCGGCGGTTTGAAGGGGAATTTAGTGGTATAGGGTCCCTTAAATACCGCCTTGAGAGCCTCCCCTATCTCACGGAGTTTCGGCTTTTTCAATTTGTCCTCCTGATTATTTTCAAAACCACATTATTTGTTTTCAGAGTCTTCGGCATACAGGTCAATAACGGAGCCTTCCCAAAGTTTCACTCCGCCCTTGTGGGAGCCCCGTGCGAGTGCGTGGGCACCCGTGGGCGAGGAAATCAGAACGAACAGCGCACACAAAAGCGCCTTTATCCCGAGGGCACTAAATCCATAGATGAAAAACACACCGAACAGCAAAAAGGCAGTGCCCAGCGTGACGCACTTTGTCGCCGCCTGAAGGCGGTTGTAGACATCGGGAAGGCGCACCAGACCGACACATCCCAGAAGGTCAAACACCACGCCGACCACTATAAATATATACCCAACGGTATCCCAGAACATTGCCGATACCTCCTATTCGTCAAATCCTCTGTTTTCAAGGAATTTTCCGAGGGCGATGGTACCCACATACGACAGAAGCGCCCACGAGATTGCGATGTTGATATAGAAATCCTTTTCGGTCAAGATAGCCAAAAGGGCGCAGAAACCGACCATCAGCGTGCCCAGAATATCAAGGGCGACAGCCCTGTCGGGCGGTGTGGGTCCCCTACCCATACGATAAATGCACAACGCCACCGATAACACCAGTATGTAGATTAACACCGTAATCATTCAAATATCCTCCTGAGTATGGGTTCAAATCTTCCCGCTATATGTTCGGTCCACTCTTTCACATCCTTCCCGCGGACATAAATCCAGTGGACATAGAGTTCATCACCTTTGATGTCCACAGTGAGTGTTCCCGGCGTCAGGGTTATTGAGTTCGCCAGAAATGTCTTAGCCATATCTGTGGTCAAACTGGTTTTGATTTTGACGATTCCGGGGCGTATAGGCAAATCCGGATGGATGACACGATAGGCGACATCAAGATTTGCGAGGACAATATACCAGATGAGATACGGGATATAGACCAACATCCAAAAAATTCTAACGGGATTGAACGCCCGTCCGACCTTGAACAGGAATATATCCCCCACAAGACCTACCGTAAGGGCAGAGACTATGGCACCGGCAATCACCTGCGCCGGGGCAAGAGACCAAGTCAGCAAAAGCCACAGCGCAAAAAGGATTATGAATTCCCCTATTGCTTTCATATCTCATCCTCCTATTACCATAGATATGTATTTCGCTTGATTGAGCAAATCATTGGCAGCGGGATTAAATATAGAATCCATAAAGTAGTTATAGAACAAACCAACCCCTAAACACAGAACAGAGAGTATTGTTAAAACAATTGCCATAAGGACGGGGGATTCCTTCAACCTTTCATATTTTTCATTCAACTTACCTAATAAGGAGTATTTCATAACTTTGGTGAAACTTGCAAGAGTAAGCAAACTCACAAATGCAGCGACGCCGGCTGCAACATACTGTTTAGCCATTATAGCGGCTATTATTATCAGCAATTTGCTAAAAAATCCATTAAACGGTGGAACTCCCGCTATAGACAAACTACCAGTGGCGGTGGCTAAACTTGTAATCGGCATTTTTTTCTTTAAACCGCCCATTTGACGCAAATCACGAGTGCCTGTGGCACTTTCAAGAGAACCTGCTGACAAGAACAATAAGCTTTTAAACAAAGCATGGTTAAACATATGGAATAATGCAGCGGCTATACCCAAAGGAGTTCCGAGACCAATACCTATAGCCACATACCCCATCTGACTAACCGAATGATAAGCCATAAGTCTTTTTATATCATATTGACCGAGTGCCAAAAACACTCCCACGACTGCACTAATAACCCCAAGCCATAATATTAAATTCAAAATTATATTAGGAGCACCAAAAACAGAATAAGTTATCCTTATTAGGGGATATACCCCAATGGCTTTTATTAGCACTCCTGAGAGCATCGCAGAGACAGGCGCCGGCGCCGATGGATGAGCATCCGGCAACCAGGCGTGGAACGGAACCAACCCCGCCTTCAATCCAAATCCGAACAAGAACATCGCCAGAGCGAAAAGCAACGCCTTGTTTGGAGGCATTCCGGAAACAAACCTCGCCACATCAGCCATATTAACCGAACCAGTCAAATTATATACTATCGCTATCCCTACCAGCAACATCGTAGAAGCAATCGTGCCCAAAACCAAGTATTTGAATCCCGCCTCAAGTTCCTCGTGCTCAACGCCAAACCCAACAAGGGCATAACTGGCGATTGAGGCAATTTCAAGGAACACATAGAGGTTAAACAAATCTCCGGTAAGGACGACGCCGTTCATCCCAGCGAGCATAAGGATAAACAGGGCATAGAACTTGTTTTGAGCGGTGTATTTCTGCATATACGACACCGCATACACGCTCGCCAGAAACGCCACCATATTCACTACGAGCAACAAAACCTTACTTACAGAATCAAGGACGAGGACGATTCCAAAGGGCGGGGGCCATCCCCCCATCCAGTATGTGCCGGCGTCCGCTCCCAGAAGGTCAATGGCAAACACCAGCGTGATTAATGTAGTTATTGGCGCAAACAATGCACCGGCATTTCTCCACGCCTTCCCAATTAACAGTATCAACACTGCGCTCAACAGCGGTATTCCGACCGATAGTGGTAACATCACACTCGCCATAGGTCACTCCTTCTTATTTGAAAATTTTATTATCCCTTCAACCTGCGAATCTCACTCATATCAAAGGTTCTGTATTTCTCATAGAGTCTCATAGCATAGGCAGCCATAAGAGCCAGAGTTCCCAGCCCGATTACGATTGAGGTCAGCACCAGCGCCTGCGGAAGCGGGTCTACTCCATACTGCGCAAAATGAACACGATTCTCATCCGGCATAAGAATCGGAGCAATTCCATTGTGCCTGTAGCCGATAAGTATCAAAAACAGATTGACAGAATACTCCATAAGAACCATACCTATAATCTTTTTAATCAGATGCCGCTTTGCGATAAGACAATAAATGCCGATAACGAGAATGACCATATCCAGAATATAGACAACCATACTATTCCTCCTCCTTTATTATCAACCTTCCATAGATTGACAGACCAATAAATATTGCGTAAAGGCAGGCACCGACTTTCACGCCAATCGCTATATTAGCCAGAGGAATTATTCCCGCAGAAACCAGATGGAACGGCTTTCCGTGCCAGATGAAGTTGTAGAGGAAATATCCAGAATTGAGCCCTAAAAATCCCAAGATGATAAATGCCAGCATACCGATATTATCCCAGAACGAAGCCCAGAAATCGCTGAATTTGTGCAGAGCCATTTTCCTGCTGAAGGCGAGCATCATCAAAGTGTAAGCGATTGCCAGAATAACACCGCCTGCAAATCCTCCACCGGGCGTCAGATGACCATACAGAATGATATAGAAGGCGAACAGTATTATAACCGCAATCATCATCCGGGCGACGGTCTTGACAATCAGCGACATCCCGGTGTGGTCGTCGTGAATTATTTGTTCAATGTCCTTTTGCTTCATATCTCATACCTCCGGGATTATTCGGGGATACCGACTTTGACATAGTCTTCCTCGTAAATCTTTTTCTTTCCACGGGACCTCAAAATCACAAAGGCGCCCAAAATTGAGGTGAATATCACCACAGCCTCGCCGAGGGTATCATAGGCACGATAGTCCAGAATAACCGCCGCAACCGTGTTTGCAGCGCCAGTCTCCTCAAGTCCGGCGGAAAGATAGTGCTGACTTACTCTCATAAGCGGAGTTCCGAAGGGAGTCATATCCACAAAAGCCCATATGCAGAACCCCACAAAGATTCCCACAAATACCAGCCCCGCAATGTTGGCGAAACTGTCAATCTTGCGCTCAATAGCCTCGTTGTCCGCCTTGGTGGTAACGCGGATGAGAATAATCAAACTCAACACCTCAACGATAACCTGCGTGATGGCGATATCCGGCGCTTTGAGGAACAGAAACAGCACACTCACACCGAAACCAACAACACCGGCGGCAATCACCGCAGAAAGCATATTTTTGGTTTCCACGGCGATAATCGCACCTATTATCATCAACACCAGCATTATTATGAAGAATGTCTCCATATATACAATCCTCCTTTATTATTTTCACTGCAATATGGATATAAGATGAGTTCTCAGAATTATCATAATACACACCAATCCTATAATAGCCCAGGTCAAATAATGAGACAAAATTCCATTATGCAACACCTTCAGCGGGCGCACAAACAGAGACTCGCCCAATTTACTGATATATCTATATGGGTCAAACGCACCCTCTTCGGCATCAGGAAGAATAGTTCTAAGTATCGGTAACTCTTTAATAGTATTGTAGAATCCCGTCCCCGGCACACGGGTGGATTCGTAGTCAAATATATGATATCCCGTCAGCGTGCCGGGTTTGATACCGCCGATAAACATCTCATCACGCCTTGACCTGAGCGCCTTGCCAGCAGCATAGTAAATCCAGGCAACCACAAAGCCCAGCAACATCAACCCGAACATCAAAAGCGGCTGCCAGTATGCAGAACCAAATCCAACGGTGGTCCAGGAAACTTTATCCACCGAAAAGCCCAGGGCATCTGCAAACGGCTTTATAACCAGCGATGGGAAAAGCCCGGTTATCACACACACGATAGCAATCACCCACACGGGGAAAACATAGGCGAACCCGCCAGAACCCTTGACCTTCTCCTCAATCTCCGGCGGCGTGGGTCCGAAGAATGTGGAGTGTAAAACCTTGATGAAACTTGCCAGCGTCAGTCCGCTTCCGAACATCGCAATTACCATAAGAATCGGGCGCTTTGCCTCAACCAACCCCTGATAAATCATCCACTTTGAGGCGAACCCGTTGAACGGCGGCACACCGGAAATCGCAAAGGCGAATATCAACATAGGCCAGAACAGCCCCTTCATCTTCCTGCCGAGACCTCCCAATTTTTCAAGGTCGGTGGTACCGGCTTCCTTCTCTATTGCGCCGGCGCCGAGGAACAACCCGCCCTTGTAAAGGGCATTGTTGAGCATATGGAACAGTCCGCCCAAAATTCCAACAACCGTGCCTGTCCCAATTCCCAGAACCATATACCCCGCCTGACTGACGGCGTGGTATGCCAGAAGTTTCCGCAAATCGTGCTGAAGCATAGCCATCACAACCGCCACGATGAGCGAGACAGCACCAACAATCATCATCGCCAGTTTGAGCCCCTCACTCAGATGGAACAGATTCCAGGAGACCATAGTGAACAGATAAATTCCCATAAGTTTATCCAGTGAAGCGGGGATAAACGCCACCGCCGAAGTTGGACCGCCCTCGGCGGCACTGGGCACCCACGAATGCAACGGGAAAACACCGGCTTTCGCCAGCGCCGCAACTATTATAAGAAGATACAGCACCACATTTGTCCCCACCGAAAGCGGCAGACTGAGTTCGTCAAGAACGAGGGTGCCCTGAGTTGCCCAGATATATGCCACAGCGAAAAGCATCGCCGTCTCAGCAAGCCCCAAAACGACCAGAGTTTTCCCGGCGGCAAAGGGGGTCTTTTCATTATCCCCCAGTCCAATCAAACCGAACAGGAACACCGTTGAGAGTTCCCAGAAAACCACCAGCGAGAAAAGGTCTCCGGCGAGAAACACCGCATTCGCCGCACCAATAGTCCACAGGACAAGACAATAATACCAGTTGTTGTGAAAAGCGCCTGCACGATATCTGGCGGAAAAGATGGTTGACAAAAAGGCGAATATCCCGGTGAACAGGACCATTATCGCACCAAGATGGGTAACCTTGAACAACACCTGTGTGGACAAACTCCCGAGGGTCACGGTGCCCAGATTAGCCACAGTTCCCTCAGCACCAAGAAGGCGCCACCCAAGATAAATCACATAGGCACTGACCACCAGCGTGAGCAGTTTTCTTACCCAGTCCAGAAATCCCTCAGCGCCCTTGACTCGGACAAGTATCAAACATATCAACCCCGCCAGTCCGGGCACCCATATTGTCTGAAAAATCAAACTTTCCATATCCCGACTCCTTTATTTCTATTTTTTCAAAAGTTTTGCGTAGGGGTCCCAGGTCACCTTCCCCAGTTTTCGCTTGATTTCAAGAGTTTTCTCCACCGAAAGTTTTGTCAAGTCGTCCTGCGTTACCACCTTTTTAGTTCCGTCCGGGGTTATTATCCCCACCCTTTCGGTGCAGCAGTAGCACGGGTCAATTGAGGCGGTAATCAGCGTGACATCGGCGATATGCGCACCGGGGCAGGTAGCCTTGAAAGTCGGCAGGTTGTTGTAGGTCGGGGCGCGCACCTTGTGCCTGACAGGATAGTTCCGCCCGTCAGAGCGCATATAGTGGAACACCTCGCCCCGAGGCGCCTCGTAGTGTCCACAGCCCTCGCCCGGCGGGATTTCCTTAACTCCGGCATCAATCTCGCCGTCGGGCATATTCTCAATGCACCAGCGGATAATCTTTATGGACTCAAGTATTTCCAGAATCCTGCAGGCGGCTTTGGCGAACACATCGCCATCCTGCAGAACAACGACTTTCCACACGCCCTCGTTGTAGGACTGCTCATAGGCGTCAAAGGGGTCGTCCCGGCGGACATCGTGGTCAACTCCCGACGGTCTGGATGTGGGACCGACAGCGGAATACTGGATTGCGTCCTCGTAGGTCAGCACACCAACTCCCTTGAGCCTTTTGTGCATTAC
>JAMOPH010000362.1 GCA_027064665.1 bacterium
CATCCTTGCTCCCGGCAAGCGGCAGTTTTGCCATAATGTAGAACGCCCCCGAGGGTTTCTCGCACACCACGCCGGGGATTTTCATCAGTTCCTCGTAGGTGGCGTCCCTGCGGTGACGGTATTCCTCAACCATTTGGCGGAAATAGTCCTCGGTCAACTGCATAAGCACCGCCTGCGCGGCATACTGCTCAATTGTGGGCGGGCAAAGACGCGCCTGCGCCATCTTGGTTATTGCCTCAATAACCTCGTCGTTTTTTGACACCACTGCACCGATTCTTGCTCCGCACGCCGAAAAACGCTTGGAGATTGAATCAACAATTATCCCGCGCTCGCTCAGTTCGGGAAGATGCAAAATGCTTGTGTGTTTGCCTTCATAGACGAACTCGCGATACACCTCATCGGCGATGACGAAAAGGTCGTGGCGCTCGGCTATCCGCGCGATGGTCTTAAGTTCCTCTTCAGTCAGAACTGTCCCGGTGGGATTGTTCGGCGAACACACTAAAATTGCCCTTGTCCGCTCGTCAATTTTCGCCTCAATCTCCTCCTCGGGCGGAAGATGATAACCGGTTTCGGGCTTTGTGGTCACCGGCTTGAGTTGGATATCGGTCATCACCGCATAACCGTTGTAGTTGGTGTAGAACGGCTCAAACACGATGATGTTATCCCCGGGGTCTGTCACGGCGAGCATAGCGAACATTATCGCCTCACTCCCGCCGGTGGTCACTATCAGATGCTCGGGGTCAACATCAATTTCGTTGTCCTGATAGTATTTTGCCAGATATTTGCGATATTCGGGCAGTCCCTTGGAGTTGCCGTATTCCAGAACTTTCGCCGGATAACTGTGGACGGCGTTCCAGAAACTCTGCGGGGTCTCAATGTCGGGTTGCCCGATATTTATGTGATACACATAAAGCCCACGCCTTTTAGCCTCATCGGCGAACGGCACAAGTTTTCTTATCGGCGAGGGCGGAACCTCATAAGCCCGGGTTGAAAGCCGCATAGCATACCCTCCAGTTAGAGATGTCTAAAAATAATACATCACAAAAGCGCAGTGTCAATCTATTTACTCACTCAATAAAAAACGCGGGGACATTTTCTGCCCCCGCGCTCTGCAAACGGATATATTTGCCTCCGCGTCACTTTATCAGACTTATCCGCGAGACCTGCATCGCCGAGGGCGTTGTAAACCGCACGAAATACACACCACTCGGCATAGAGGTGCCGTTGTCGGCGGTGCCGTCCCAGCGGAACTTGAATGTCCCCGCAGGAAGCACATCGTTCCAAAGCGTGCGGATGTGCTTGCCCTCTATATCCACAATCTCAATCCTCGCAAACCCCTGCTTTGCCATATACACCGGGATAACAGTGCTGGCGTTGAACGGGTCGGGATAGTTGGGCAGGAGAATATCACGGACGGGTTTGGCAGAGACCTCCCGAATGTCGCATGCGACATATGTGGTGCAGACAGGAGATTCCTCGTGCGTTCCGGCATAGCACATATCGTCAATCGTCAGACAGACCTCGTATGTCGTTCCCTCGGTGAATGTGAATTCATCGCCGGGGGAGAATATCAGCGTGGAGTCATCGGCAAAGTAGAAAATTTCTGCGTCGTCTATGGGATTGAAGTCCTCAAGCAGCGAGCCTTCCGCATAGATTTCCAGAAGGACCCCGGCGGTGTCAATGGTGCCATACTCATCGGTGATGTGGAACACAAAGTCGGTGGAGTCAAGCACGCCGGGATAATCGTGAGTGTAGGGGATTATCTCAATTTCCGTCACCTCCGGCGGGTTGAGGTCAACGACAAATGTGCGGCACACAGGCGAGTCGATTGCGTTGCCGTAAATATCTGCGGCGGAAATCACGCACACCGCCACCGAATCTCCGTCGGTGCCCCAACCATCGGCGGGAGCAGAGATTGTCAGAATTCCGGAGGCGGCATCATAACTCACACCGGCATCGTCCAGCGTCAGCGTGTCGCCGTTGACAGTGAGGGCAATGGTTGAGGCATCAACTCCGTCCTCATCGGAGATTTCAATCTCAAGGTCGGCATCGGCGGAACAAATCCCGTCAGCATCGCTGATGAACCTGACCAGCGGTGCAGTCCGGAGAGCCCAGAAATAGAAGCAGGTGTCAATTTCGTTGGGGTCGCCCATATTTATGAGGTCTGCGGCGGTAAGGCACACACTGACAGAATCCAACAGAATCACTCCCGCAGAAAGACCGTTCCACTCTAAAATTCCGGTGGAATCATCATAGGACAGGATTGTGCCGTCAACGGTATAATCCGTGCCGGCGATATTCAGCACAACCGATGCAGGGTCAACGCCGGCAAGTTCGTCGGTCAAACTAATCTGAACCGTGGGCGAGGGATTTGAGGTCGTATCGCCGTTCGCCGGCGAGAGCATCTCCGCAACCGGCGGAGTCATATCAATGGTGAAACTCCAGCGATAGTGCGATGTGGTGTCAAGCGTCTTGCCAAAAGAATCCTGCGCCGAAAGAACCTGAACCTCAACCACATAGCCGTCATCCCACGAGACCGACGGAGTGTGAGTTATCAGGGAATCGTGCCAGTCATAATCCGGCGGGGCAGGGAATGTGTCGCCGTCAACCATATACGACACACTTGAGGGGTCAATTCCGTTGCCGTCGTAGAGATAGAAGGTTATGTCAGGGTTCGGGATGGACACAAACCAGCCATCGTCGGGGGTGCGGGGGTAAGCCCTCGGTCCGTGGGCATTGACGATGAACGACCACGAAAGCGGTGTGAATGTGGCGCAATTCGGCTCGCCGTAGTCGGGGTCATCGCAGACAGAATCAAGCGTAATTGTGACCTCGCCGTCGGGGAAACGCCACGCCTCCCTGAGCGGGTCAATATACAGGAATGAGGTGTCAAAGTCATACCACAAAAGCGAGTCGTAATATCCCCGGGTGGTATCGGTGAAATAATGGGTGTGGGTGCTCTCGTCATCGGCGATTGTGACCGAGACCGAGAGGGTGTCAATGCGGTTTATGCGGTCTTCAACATTTATCCACGCCACAACGAGGGAATCCTCAACAATGGTGTCATCGGGAGGATAGTAGTATGCGTATCCCAGCACGGGCGGTGATAGGTCAACCAGATATGAAGCCCCCACAGGCGGGTCAAGGGGACATCCCCGCATATCGTAAGTGGGTTTTAGGAAATACATAACTCTCTCGCCGTCGGAACGGTGGATTTCGTTGGGATAGTAGAGGGTGTCGTTTTCATAGGTGCATCCGCCAAGACCGGGGCGAATCATCCAGGGCAGTGTATCGCCCGATGTCGGGTCAATAAATCCCAGCCTGATGGAGAGGGCAGATACTGTGGTGTCGTCGTCGGTCAGGTAAATGCAGATGGGCTGATAGACATTGGAAGTCACGGTGTTGTCAAGGGGATATATGATTTCTGCGGTGGGACCCTGATAGGTTGCTCCCGGGACATACACCTCCCGGGGCAGGACAGTAACAATTGTATCTGTCACGCCGGCGGCGACTGTGGTTTCAGCCCAGGCGTATAGTGTGCAGGCGACTGTGGTGTCGGTCACCGGGGGACTGTCTATCACTGCGGTCCAGGCAACAGGCACAATTTCCGACGGCAGAAGCGAATCCGCAAGGAACAAAAGCGTATCGGGGTTCAGCGTCACCCCGGGATGATTTATCACAAACTGCGCATAGATGTTATACATACAACTGTCGGTGTTGTTTCGCAGAAGGACACTTATTGAGAATGGATTTGGAATCAAGTTGCAGTGGAAGATGGTGGCGTGGCGAGGCATCTCAATTCTTCCACCCAGCGGACCACCGATGAAATCCCCCTCCGGCGCCAGACCATAGGTGCAGGCATAGGTGATTCCCTCGCCGGGTTCAATTGGTTCAGGTCCCCATTTGAGGACAATCATACCGTCGGATATGGGCTCGGGGGGAAGAACGCCCAAATCCCACACAACGGTACTCAAAGCAGTTCTCTGGTCGCAGATTGCAACTTCGTTAGGCTTTATGTTCGGAAGACCATCTAAAATCAGGCGAGCGACAGTCTGCTCGCTATCGGGAACCATAGGACCAACCTGATACACCTGAAAATACGGCGGGATTTCCCCTCCGGTCAGCACGGTCGTGGACTCAATCTCCATTCCCGGATACACGAACGGCGCATCGTCAACCCCGTCAATGTTGGTGTCCAAGAACAGCATAGCACCAACCTGATGGGAGACAGTGTCGTGGTTGATGATGGTGTAGCGAATCAGCACCGCCCCCTGACCGTCAACGGAAAAGGGATACAGCGTCTGCGTGAACTGGACAGTGGAGTCTTCCAACCACCAGTCGGCGATGAGAACATTTTCAAACTCGGAATACTCCGTGTTGTCCGGGGAGACGGTGTCCGCCGGTGGAGGCGCATAGGGATTTGCGGAATACACCTGCCCATCTAAATAGAACGCCGGCAGAGTTGTTCCGCCGCCGCCAAAACGACTTCCGCCGTAGGTCAGAATCCTCCCGTGGATATCAATGTGGACGCTGTCAATCACATCATAACTGTCCACCACGGTGATTCCAAACCCTCCCCGCACAGTGGACAGACCGGCGGAAATTACAGTGTCGCTGTCAAAGGCTAAAATCGCCGCCTGCCCCCACACAACAGTTCCCAAAAACATCACCACCAGCAAACCCACAAGTCCTTTGCGCATCTTTGCACCCCCTATTTTTCATTTCAAGTTGATGTGCACCCTCAAAAATGCCTTTTCGCCGAACTGCGACTCGGCAATTATTATCTCCTCAAGATGTTTAAACTTTGGCGGTTTGTCGTAAGCCACCTGCACGAAAAGTTTGCCCCCCTCTTTGGGGTCTATCGTAATCTGGTCAGGGAAAAGAACCATACCCTCCGGTGCCCTGCGGTATCCGGGGGTTAAAAGTATCGTGTATTTTGCCACCTCCGATTCGGGGTCGAGGCGGTAGAGTTTGACCTTCGTCCTCACTCCGCCGCCACGGAAAAGTTTGAGGGTTCGGGAGACATTCGCCCGGCGCCCCAGACTGTCAAACTCCACAACCGACGGCACAAAAGCCATCTCCCCGGCGGGAAGTTCCGGGACGACGCCGTCTTTAGGCTCGGTCTCAAAGCGATACAGCAGATACGCCCCCACAGCAATCATACCCTTTGTGGACTCCAGCGTGGGGCTCACATCCACGCCTAAAAGGAAATGCCGGTTATACAGGGATGGGTCATCGGGGAGTTCCAGCCACATCTTGGTGTAGGATGTGCTGTCGGTGGCAAGGGAGATGGTATCCCGCTGAAGGTGAAACCACGATGGGTCGGGGAAATCGTAAAATCCTGTCGCCTTGGTGCCGTCCTCGGAGGGTCTTCTCGGCGTCAGAACATAAACCCCGGCGCCGGAATTTCTCCCGATTCTTATCACATACCCGACCTTTTCGCTTATATCAAATTTCTTCCCCACCGGGACATCCTGAATGAGAAATGTCCCAGGGGATACCGAAATTCCCACGCCGAAAGCGACCGCAATCGCCAGAACTACCGCCGCAACTATGAGATTTTTTCCTCTCATTCCCCCCAAAAGTTGATTGCTATAAATTCTATATACACCCGAAACATTTTGATTGCAAGATAAAACTTTGTCCCTTTTTATTGTAGTGATACAATTCGGGGGTTTGAGATGATATACACGCTTACACTCAATCCTGCGCTTGACAGGACATTTTATGTGGAAAGACTGGTGCAGTATGAGAGCATCCGGGTGCATCGTGAGGAACGCTACCCGGGGGGTAAGGGGATTGATGTCTCCCGGGTGATAAAGCAACTTGGCGGGGAAAGTATTGCCCTTGGTTTTCTGGGCGGATATACCGGGCGTGAGATGGAGGGGCGGCTCATAAATGAGGGCGTGGTTGGGCATTTCGTCTGGATACGGGACGAGACCCGCACAAATGTAATAGTCCACACCCGTGAGGGCGGCGAGGAAATCAGGTTCAACTGCCCGGGTCCGAGGGTCTCGCCGCAGGAACTTGCAGAACTGATGCACCATTGCCGGCATCTTCGCCCCAAACCGGAATTTGTGGTAATCTCCGGCAGTGTCCCCGAGGGCGTTGACCCGGTGGTCTATGAGGAACTGATTCTGATTTTTGAATCGCAGGGCGCCAGAGTGATTCTGGATACCTACGGCGAGCCGCTCCGCAAGGGACTTCAGGCAACACCGTTTATGATAAAGCCCAACCGAACCGAACTTGCCGGTCTTGTGGGGAAAGAACTGTCCTCGTTGGAGGATGTGGTCTCCGCCGGCAAGGAACTGCACAGATATGTTGAGATTGTGACTGTGTCTCTCGGTCCCGAGGGGCTCGTGGGAATAACCCGGGATGGGACATATCACGCTATCCCGCCGAAGGTTGAGGCGGTAAACACAGTTGGCGCCGGGGATTCAACGGTTGCGGGTATGGTCCTGGCGTTGAAGAGGGGACTGGATATTCCCGAGGTTTTCCGGTATGGCGCCGCCGCAGGAACGGCATCAACTCTTACCCCTGGAACTGCGACCGTGCGCCCACAGGATTTTGAGCGCATCCTCGCACAGACCACGGTCAAAAGGATTGACTGACATCTTCGGCGAAGCGCCCGCGCGAAAGATAATCCCCGATTTCAGAAAAGGTGTCCCTCTCTGCTGTTCTGCCCACCCAAAATTTGCGCCCCGTTTGTTGTCCCTGCTCGTTCCCTGAAAAAACATCATTGAGTTGTTTCAGACGGTGCTGCCGAACCGGGCTATTTGATATACAGGATTTTTGTTGCGGCGGAGGAGTTTTCGGACCTGACCACGGCGAAATACACTCCCGCAGGGATACCGCCCGGTGTCCAGCGGAGTTTCAGTATGCCGGGGATGGCTTTGCCGCTGTAAATCCTGCTGACGCACCTGCCGGAAAGGTCAACGATGTTCACATCAATCCGCTCGTTTTTGGGGACGGATATTTCTATCAGTGCGGCATCGTTGAAGGGATTTGGCGAAACCGCCACAGCAAGGCGCTCCGGAATCCACTTGCCGCCCTCAAGCACCGATGCCCATCCGTAATTGGTGACCCGAAAATCATCAACATACCAGCCCTCACGGACAACGGCGCCGTCGGTGCCGAAGCGAAGCCGCAGACGAACATATCCGCTGTCGCTGAGAGCGAAT
>JAMOPH010000363.1 GCA_027064665.1 bacterium
TATCCCGCTGATGGTCACAGTGGAAGTCGCCGGCAAAAGATAGAAATCGTGAGTGACGAGGGTATCCCCCGGCTCAACCTCAATCGTGTCTATCCTTGTGGTGTATCCTTCCTTGTAGGCGGCAAAAATATGAGTTCCCGGATTCACACCGGAGATTTCGTAGTATCCGCTGTCATCGGAGACACCGGTGTAAAGGAGCGAGTCATCGGTTATCGCCACCTCGGCAATCGGGTCGCCGGTCAAAGAGTCATAAACAAAACCCCTTATAGTGCAACCGACAATCGCCGGTTCGGTGTGCCAGGCGCAGGAGAACATTGTGGAATTCCCCGCCAAATCGCTGGCGGTGATTTGAATCGCTATATCCGAATCATAGGGCAGAATCACAGGGATGGAGTAGTGAATATGATATCCGTTCCCCGAGGGAAGCGGGGTAATATCCGCAAACATTGTTATATCGGTGCCGTAGAATGTGACACTTATACTTGAACTGTCCACGCCGGAGAAGGGGTCAATTATATCCACACAGAAGGAATCCAAATCCACGGGGACTGAATCCGCTCCGCAGGGCGGATACCAATTGGTGGCATAGGGCGGGATTGTGTCCTCAGGAGGCGCCTCGCCGGCTATGAATTGGATATAAAGTGTATCCATAGTTCCATAAGGACTTGAGGGCAGGAAAACATAATGGTCAGACTCAAGCATACTGGTCTTTGTGGACATATCTTGGAGGGTGTCAAAATAGAATTGACCTTCTCCCAGAGGAAGAGTTGAGGGATCCCAATAGACCGTCTCCGGGCTCACATCGGTATACATCCTCCACTGACCGACCAGACGCCACATTATCGTGTCCGCCGGCGGACGAATATCCCTCCACAGGGTTGAGATGGTGTCATCAATCACAAAATAGAATATAAACTCCATCGGGAAAGCCGGGAAAAGGTAGTCAAGCGAATCAAACCCCTCCGAAGCCGCAGGGTCAACGCCGAAAATTCTCGGCAGAGTGTCAGGGGGGTGATAAATATCCACACTCCACTGACCAAAAGCCACAAAAGGCACAAGGACGAACAATCCAACCAGAATTGCCTTTTTCATCTGCTGCCTCCTTTCAGGTTAACTCTGTTTCAAAATACTTGATTACCGCCCTCGGGTCAAGGATTTATTCAAATTTTGCTGACCGCTTTACCTACATAGTATCCAGTTATCGCTTGTCAAGTTGGGTTGGATGAGTGAAGTTGCTTTTCGGAGGTTGGCGGGAATGATAAACGAGCCAGCAGATGCGGAAAGATACCGCTTGAGTTGCTCAGAGCGCATTATCCCAATGCACCAGTCCACATGGCAACACTGCTCCCTACGGATGTATCATGTTTCATCCAACTCCCAACCACTGGATACTATGTTGGTAAAGTGGTCACTAAGCATAACAGCATTTGTTTGACAAACACCGCAATTTCCATATTATTTTAAAGCATGGAGAGGAGGTGATTTATGGCGCTAAGGCTGGGGGAGATGCTCCTTAAAGCGGGCAAGATTACCAAGGAGCAACTTGAACACGCCCTCAAAGAACAAAAAGAACACGGAGGTAAATTAGGCGAGGTTCTGCTAAGACTTGGCTACATAAAGGATGAGAATGTCATCAACGAGTTCCTGGCAAAGCAGTTGAACATCGGCACCATCAAACTTGAGGACCTTGAACTTGACCCGGAGGTGGTAAATCTCATCCCCGTGGATATCGCCCAGAAATTCAATGTCATCGCTGTCGTCAAGGTTGGGAAAATTCTTTTTGTCGCCACCAACGAGCCTCAGAATGTGTTCGTTATGGACACCCTCAAATTCGTCACCGGCTATGATATTCAGCCTGTTATGGCGTCAAAGGAGTCCATCCAGAAGGCGATTGATAAATACTACGGCACAGGGGAATCGTTCACCGAGGTGGTTGAGGAGGTCGCCGGAGACCTTGAGGTTATGGAGGAGGAAGAGGAGGAGGTCTCCGAGAACGAACTCCAGAAAGCGGTTCAGGACAAACCCATCGTCAAGTTGGTCAACTCGCTTATCCTTGATGCCATCCGCCTGAAGGCATCGGATATCCACATTGAGGTCTATGAAAAGCGTTTCAGGGTCAGATACCGTATTGACGGAGTGCTGAGGGAAGTGTCCCAGTTGCCCTATGGACTGCGCCACGCTGTTATATCCCGTATCAAAATTCTGTCAAAACTCAACATCTCCGAGCGGCGCCTTCCACAGGATGGGCGAATCAAAATTCACGCCTTCGGGCGCTCAATTGACCTGCGTGTCTCCATCCTGCCCTGCATTTTCGGCGAAAAGGTCGTTATGCGTCTTCTGGACCCGGAAAACCTGATGCTTGATATGTCAAAACTTGGTTTCCCCGAAAGAGCGATGAAGGAGTTCAACAAGGCAATCCATATGCCCTATGGGATGATTCTGGTCACAGGTCCTACTGGTTCGGGGAAGACGACGACCCTTTATTCAGCGCTTCAGTCGCTGAACACGCCCGATGTCAACATTATGACCGCCGAGGACCCTGTGGAGTTCAACTTAGACGGGATAAATCAGGTTCAGGTCAGACCGGAGATTGGATTGACCTTCGCCGCCGCACTGCGTTCCTTCCTGCGTCAGGACCCGGACATCATCCTCGTCGGAGAGATTCGTGACCAGGAGACCGCAGACATCGCTATCAAAGCAGCACTGACCGGACACCTTGTGTTCTCAACACTGCACACCAACGATGCACCATCAACCATCACCCGTCTTGTGGATATGGGACTTCCGCCGTTTTTAGTGGCGAGTGCGGTCAAACTCGTGGTGGCTCAAAGGCTTCTCCGAAGAATTTGCCCGGACTGCAAGGAGGAATACGAACCCGAACCCGAAAAACTTGAAATTCTGGGCATAGACCCCGAAGAGGTCAAAAAGAAAGGGCTAAAATTCTATCGTGGAAGAGGCTGCCCCACCTGCGGCGGAACAGGATACAAGGGCAGAATCGCTGTGTTTGAGGTTATGCCGATTACCCGTGAACTCCAGAGGCTCATCATTGAGGGCGCATCGGCGCTGGAGATTGAGGAAGTGGCTGCCCAGCAGGGTATGACCACCCTGCGCCAGGAGGCTATCGCCAGAATGTTTGAGGGAATCACCACCATTGACCAGGTGATAACCGAGACCACAGAATAATCCCGTCGGCAGGCGAGGTCGTTTTGGGAAATCGGACTATTTTGGGGAGATTGTGAACAAAGATATCACCGAAGGAGTGCGTATGACGATAGAGTTCACCCTGAACGGGGAGAAAGTGGCGTATGAGGGCTCCCCGTTGCGCAGGCTGATTGATGTTCTGCGGGAGGATTTCGGGCTCATCGGCGTGAAGGAGGGCTGTGGCGAGGGAGAATGCGGCGCCTGCTCCGTCCTGATTGACGGCAAAAATGTCCCCTCGTGTATCCTGCCTGTGGGCGCTGTCGCAGGACGGGAAATTTACACCATTGAGGGACTCCGGGACACAGAACAATTCAACATCCTTATGGATTGCTTTGCCGAGGCTGGGGCGGTTCAATGCGGATTCTGCACGCCGGGGATGATTATCGCATCGGTGGCGCTTCTTAAACACAATCCCAAGCCCAGCGAGGAGGAAATCAGGCACTGGCTGGCGGGAAACCTCTGCCGCTGCTCCGGAATGAATATGATTGTTGAGGCAGTAAAACTTGCTTCCGAAAGGGGGATACAATGGTGAACGGATACAGACCGCAGACGCTTGATGAGGCGCTTGAGATACGGGCTAACACCGGCGCCATCCCTCTTGCCGGCGGAACCGATTTGATGGTGCGCCACAAAAATATCCCCGGTGCACTGCCCAAATTTGAAGAACCGGTTGTGTTCATATCTCATCTTGAGGAGATTCGTGGAGTTAAGGCGGAGGATGGCATCGTAAAAATCGGTGCGGCGACCACTCTCGCCGAACTGGAGAACGATGAGAAAATCCCCGCAGTTCTGCGTGAGGCGATATCAAATATGGCGGCAAGAAATGTCCGCCATATCGCCACAATCGGCGGGAATGTGTGCAATGCCTCGCCCGCCGGGGATACGCTTGTGCCGCTTTATGCCCTTGATGCCGGGGTCAAACTCGCCAGCACAAACGGCGTCAGGACACTGCCGGTGCAGGATTTTATCACCGGTCCCGGGCAGACCGCACTCGCCCCCGATGAGATTCTGACCGAGATTGTCATTCCCACAAGGTCGTTCACTAAAGAATACTACCGCAAGGTTGGCACGAGGAAGGCTATGGCGCTTTCCCGGGTGTCGTTTGCCGCCCTTGCCGATGTGAACGGCGGCCTGATTGAGGATATCCGCTTTGCCTTCGGTGCTGTGGCGCCCACTGTCGTGCGCTCACGGGAAATTGAAAAACAATTCATCTCCCGCACCGTTGATGAGATAAAGGGCGACGCCCCACAATGGGCGCAAAAATTCGCCCCGCTTCTAAAACCCATTGACGACCAGCGGGCATCGGCACAATACCGCAGAAAAGTCGCCATAAATCTGGCGGTCTATTTTATTGAGGAGATTTTGTGAGCGCCGCCGAATTTTTAACCCTTGATTAAGTTCCGTGGGCAGGTATTTTGGATTTTATGAGACCTAAAATCGGGCGAATAGTGATATTGTCTTTTGTGGCTCTCTCGGCGGCTGCCGAACAAAAGCAGACCACTCTTTTCTATCCCCCCTTCGGGCACACCTGGGGAATTCACCGGGGCACCGAGGACAAACTTGATATGCTTCTGGGAAATGTCACCGATTTTGACAACCCGCAGGGGATTGCAGCGGTCAAACTCAAAAGTTGGGACGACCCCAAAAACCGCGAGGACGACGATGAAATCACCTGTTTCGGCGTCAACGCCAACCGCGGGCAGATAATCTACAACAGTTCTATGCAATCTCTGGCGCTTTACGGCAAAAAGGGGCACGGAGTCGGCGAGTTCTGGGACCCCAGAGGGATTTGCGCCACTCCCGACGGCGATGTCTATGTCGCCGATATGGGAAACCACCGTGTTGTCCACCTGTTTATCCCCAAAACTGAACTCCGCTGGGTCGGCACGATTGGGGACACCGTGTTTGAGGCGCCGTTTGATATCGCCGTCGTCCCCGGAGGAACTCTGTATGTCACGGATTATACTAAAAACTGCATCGTCGTTATTGATACATCCGGGAAAATTATAGATATATGGCGTGGGTTCTACCAGCCCCGGGGAATTGATGTGGACGCATCAACTATCAGGTGGTCGGGGTCGCATCAGGAGGTGGTGGTCGTGGTGGACTCCGCCGGGAAAGCGGTAAAACTCTTGGACAGGCGCACAGGTTCCCTGATAAAATGCGTCTCTATGGCGCAGTTGGGTATGCCCGACGCCGACCTTCAGTATGTCGCCCTTGATTATCTGGGCAACGCCTATGTCCCCGATTCAATCCGATGCCAGATTCACAAGTTTGACAACAAACTCAACTATATAGTTTCTGTGGGCGAGTGCGGAACCGCCGATGACCAGTTTGACCATCCGAGGGGGATAGATATCTGGCGCAGGTTCGGGCAGGTAATAATATCCGAGCGCAGCGGCGCACAGTATTTCTGGGTTGGCGTGGATGTCAAAGATTTCAACCTCTCCTACGATGCCGAAAGCCGCAACCTCGTTCTGGACTTTTTCGTAACCGAGGCGGCGTATGTGTCGGTTTACATAAAGGGCAAAAAGTTTGACAGGCGAATTTACCGCCACAGGGTGCCGATTGGCAGAAGAACGGTCTATGCCCGGGTGCCATCGGCGGCGCCCCCCGGAAAATATGAGGTCAAGGTCGTCATTGAACCGACATACAGTTCGTATCACTATCTTCAAAAGGAGTTCACCCGCAAGGTGGAAATCCATTGATTTTTTCTGCCGGGCGACAAACCAGAGGATGAGACTATGGGGAAATTTGTTGAGGAAATCAGAGAGTTGGATGTGGAGAAAATTGTTCAGGGCGGGATGGGTCTTGCCCAGAGCGACGGGAAAACTTTTTTCATCTACGGGGCGATAGGCGGCGAGCGTGTCCGTGCCCGCATATATAAAAAGCGCAAGGGCGTGTATTTCGGCGAAGTGGTTGAGGTCATAAAGCCCGCCCCGGAGCGAATTGAGCCCAGATGCCCGTTTTTCGGCGAGTGCGGAGGATGCACTTTCCAACACATCCCCTACGAACATCAACTGCGGATAAAGGAGGAGATTGTCCGGGAGACCCTTGAGCGCCTCGGCAAATTTGAGGGGTTTGAGTTTCTGCCCATAGTGCCCTCGCCTCTGGAGTGGGAATACCGCAACAAGATGGAGTTCGCCTTCGGCGCCGACGAGGAAGGGCGGGTATATCTGGGGCTTCATCGCCGGGGAAGATTTGATATCCTTCTGCCGGTGGCAAAAAGTTGCCTTCTGGTGTCAGAGGAATTCCGCAAAATAGTTGAGGCGATAGAGAGTATGGCGCAGGGCGAGGCGCCCTATGACCCCCTTCGCGGCACGGGATACCTTCGCTTTCTGACAATCCGCAAAAGTTTTTATCAGAACAAATTGCTTCTGGGAATAACGGTGACGCAGGAGGTCAGCCCGGAGATTTTCAAGTTCTGGTTTGAGGAGATTGACCGGCGGTTCCCCGAACTTGTCGCCGGCGGGTATATGGTGGTCAATCCCGGCGGGAGCAGTTCGCAGGGCGAGGTCAAACCGCTTTTCGGGCAGACCGAATTCGTTGAGGCAATCGGCGACAAAAAGTTCTATGTCTCCGCCAACTCCTTTTTTCAGACCAACCCGCTTGGGGCGGAAAAATTGTATTCTGTGGCGATGGAATTTGCGGAATTTTCCGGCACAGAGACCGTCTGGGACTTATACTGCGGAACCGGAACAGTGGGGATATTTATGTGGGACAGAATCAGGACGCTGGTGGGGATAGAACTTATCCCCGAGGCTGTTGAGGATGCCCGCCGGAACGCTGAACTCAACGGGGTTCCCGTGGTTGAGCCGGAGATGTGCGAGAAAACCAACTACTCTGTTGAGGGGGCGTGCTTTGTTGAGGGCGATGTTGCAAAAGTTCTGCGCCAGTTCGCCGAGCAGGGGGTAAAATCTCCCGATGTCGTTCTGATTGACCCGCCTCGCCCGGGGCTGAGCAAAAAGGCT
>JAMOPH010000364.1 GCA_027064665.1 bacterium
GGCGTATGTCTCCGCATCATACACATATCCCTCAATACATCCAGTGGGTTGAGGCAGAACCGGGAAGACAACATCATCAATATACCAACCGGGATAAGTCACGCTTCCATCAGACCCGAACCTGAACCTAATGGTGGTGATAGTGCCAGTATAGGCGGAAAGGTCAAAATGAGCCAGATACCAGGTAGAGTCGTGTCCTGTGAATCCCGGTTCATAATCCAGACCCGTCACGCTGGAGTAATCGTATCCACCATCTGGATAAACAATTTCCCAGGTAGAGCCGCCATCAGTGGAAACCTGGACATTGCCACCGTCAAAATGGGTTTCTATATCATACCAATGCCAGAAATACAATTCCGTGATCATAGAGGAATAGGATGAAAGGTCAAAATCAAGAGTCCAGTCGGCATCGTTTTCGTAGTCATCGTCAAGCACAGTAGCCCAGCAGTTGGAACCGGAATGCGCTGCGCTGGGACCGGAAGTGGGGGTTCCCCATTCCCAGCCGATGGTATCAGGATCAGGCACAAAGCCGCCGTCGTCAGCCTCAAAGTCAAAGTGTAGCGGCTCCGGCTGGAGGTAAATCGTGTCAACAATTGTGGTCTCGCCCTCAGTCACGGTGAACAGCCTTGAGGCGCCGGTGCCGTAACCCGTATAGGAAGCCCTTATCGCATAAGTTCCAGCCGGAACAGCCTCAAAGTAATACATTCCAGAGGCATCCGAAAGGGTGTCCATACCGGTTCCGAGGAGTTCGCACAAAATCCCGGCATCAGGACCGGGTGTATCGGTCAGGTCAACATAGCCTAACACATAGCCCAGATGCACCGGGAAGAGGGTGAAGTCAAGGGTGATGGTATCACCCTCAGCAACGGTTACTACTTCAGTATCCGGCTGCCATCTCTCCTTGGAGGCAACAACTGTGTAAGTTCCCGGTGTCACGAACAACTGATAGAAACCGTCGGAAGCAGTAATATCTGTTGAACTGATGGGACCGGTGGCGGTCACAGTAACCCCGCTGTGGTCGGTCTCACCGCTGAGGGTCACATGACCCTGAATGACGGCGTATGAGGTCAACCGTGCCTCAACCATTATGTCATCAAGATACCACCCGGGATAGACCACGCTTCCATCCGACCCGAACTGCCACATAATCATAACACTGGAATCTCCAGCGTAGGCGGAAAGATCAACCACAACCTGCTGCCAATCGGTGGTGTTTCCGGTGAACGCCCATTCACCGGGGATGCCAGCATTTGAGGAACTGACATTGTCCGGATATCCTCCCCGGGGCGTCACCAAGTTCCAGGTGGACCCGCCGTCGGTGGAGACCTTTATATTTCCGCCATCATAGCCATCCTCCATATCATACCAGTGCCAGAAGGAGAGCACAATGGGGGCGTCCACAAGGGAGAAGTCAAGGGTATCGCTGATAAGGCGCCAGTTGTCGTCGGTGGTGTAATCGCCGTCAAGATTGGTCGCCCACACATTGGCACCGCTGTGGGCGGTGCCGGGACCGCTGGCAACCTCTCCCCACTCCCAACCGGTGGTATCGGTGGTGTCAGAGGTCCACAGACCACCGTTATCGCTTTCAAGGTCACTTATATAAATCGCCGCCATAGGCAGCCTTTCTAAAGTGAAGTTAACCCACTGGGTATCGCCCTCGGTCACGGTGATTCCGGTGACGGTGTCGGCTGTCCAGTGGTAATCGTAATATGCCACCACATCATAAGTGCCTATCGGCACAAGAATGCAATAATTTCCTGAGGAGGTGGTCACAGCGGAATAAGAAGCAGACCCAATGGCGGTCACTGTAATTCCAGAGTGGTCAGTTTCTCCGGACAAGGTGGCAGTTCCGCAGATAAAACCGTGAGGCGGCATCTCAGTGGTGAATTTGATAGCCGAAGGTCCGGGAGGTATAGGTGCTGCACCATCAACAATCCACGAAGAAGAACAATAGGTGCCATCATACAGATAACAAACTCCATCTGTTCCGTCCGCATTCTCTATTCCGATTGTGGCATCATCAAGTCCAGCATCATCCATCGTCTCATACTTGACTATAATCTCACCGTTCCCGCCAGGAGTGGAAACAGCAGTGGGATTGATCAGCATAACCTCAAAGTTGTAATATTCCGTCTCATACCACTCTTTGGCGTTATACCACTCAATGATGAATGTATCTCCAGCGGTATAAGTGTAAACTGCGCCATCTGACATATCAAGGTCATCCCACAGGGGGGCGACAAAGTTATCAATGTCAGAAGAAGTGGACGGAATTGTATCGTTAGAAAGTTCGCTCGTCCCCGGGTCGCTTCCAAACACAACCCAGCCGTTGGTGCTAACATAAACGGTAGTGTAATCGTTCCCATAGAACTTAAAGGTGAACGGGAGAGTAACCGCCGCTCGGCTCTCATCAGCGCTAATTCCGAGGTCGGTTCCCACACTGGTGATGTCCCTGAACACATTATCGGGAGCCACGGCATAGGGGTCAGTGTTGTCATAGGCGTAATAGTTGCCCACCACCACAAGTTCGAAGGTATCAGAATAGCCAACGCTGGAAGGGATGTAGGTGTCCTCAGCCTGGAAATAGTATCTTATGGTTGACCAGCCGGGCTGAGAGGGGATTTCACCAGCGTAAGTTCCTCTGCCGTTGCCATCTATGGACACCGGGTCCAGAGAGAAACAGGTAAATGTCCCCGAAAAACCTGCCCCACAATCCACATCGTAGCACAACTGTGCAGTGGAGGGGCTGACGCCGGTGACATCGTCAATGTAAACTGTCTCAGGATAAGAGGTCATTGTGTGGGGATATGTGGGATGATAATAGGTGGCGTGGTCAAAGGAGGGGGGTGCAGGTTCGGACACAAAAGCCGCCACCCACACAGAGTCAACCATCATACACACACCATTATATATGTTGTAGACGAAAGCAATTTTGGTGGTTCCGGTAAGAGGATGGGACAAATTATCAATTCTCATCGTGACTGAATTTATCTCCGTCCCAGACGCCGCAGGATAAACCGCCAGAGTCTCCACCCAGGTCACTCCATCATCGGTGGAAAGAACCACCATAGCCTGCCCGGTGTTGCCAGTATAGTGATTAATCTGATACCAGTAATGAAGCACTATGGAATCGGCGGGAGTAGTGCCATCGAAAGAATTGGTAATAAGCCAGTCGTTCTCAGCCATCACATTGTTCGCATCAATACGGGCAGTTTGAGTAGAGGAATGAAGATACCAACTGTTCGGTCCCGCCAGGTCCTGCGTGTCCCAGCCCGAGGGCGGAAAACCAGGACCATCAAAATTTTCCGGTCCTACAAGATAGGTTGGGGTCTGCGCAAACACAAGACCTGCAACCAGCATCAGCACCCAAACACTTCGCCTCAACATCTCTACCTCCTTTGATTTTTTCTTTTTCCTAATCAGGATAAAACAAAAATACTTTCTTATGGGCTTTATGTCAAGCATAACTTGACACAAAGTTTTTTCCAAATTTATTTTGTAAACGCAACTTCTTTCTCAATACAAAAAATGGAGGGAAAATGAAAAAGCAAGGCAAATTTAGGGTGCTGGTCATAAATCCCGGCTCCACCAGCACAAAGGTCGCTGTGTTTGACGATGAAACCCAGATTTTTTCAAAAACTCTCCGCCACTCAACCGAGGAACTCGCTCCATATCCCGATATCGCCAGCCAGTATCCGTTCAGGGAAAAGGTAATTTTGCAGTCTCTTGCCGAGGCAGAAATTGACCTAAAATCGCTTGATGCCGTTGTGGGGCGCGGCGGACTTTTATACCCCCTTGAGGGCGGCACCTACGAGGTCAACGAAATTATGCTTCAACACCTTCGCCAGGGCGTTCAGGGACAGCACGCATCAAATTTAGGCGGAATTCTGGCAAAATCCATCGCCGACGATGCCGGCGGAATCCCGGCATTCATCGTTGACCCCGTGGTGGTTGATGAGATGGAGCCGGTGGCAAAACTTTCGGGACATCCGCTTCTGCCGCGAAGATCAATTTTCCACGCCCTCAACCAGAAGGCGGTCGCCCGCCAAGCCGCCGAAAAACTGGGCAAAAAATACGAGGAAGTCAACCTTATTGTGGCGCATATGGGCGGCGGGATTTCTGTGGGCGCCCACAAAAAGGGCAGGGTGGTTGATGTCAACAATGCGCTCAACGGCGATGGTCCTTTCGCACCCGAACGCAGCGGCGGACTTCCTGCCGGCGATCTGGTTAAACTGTGCTTTTCCGGGAAATACTCGCAGGACGAGATTATGAAAATGCTCCGCGGCGCCGGCGGTATGGTGGCATATTTAGGCACCAACGACCTCCGCGAGGCGAAAAAGAGAATCGCTCAGGGCGACGATTTCGCAAAACTGGTGGTTGAGGCGATGGCTTATCAGGTCGCCAAGGAAATCGGACTTCTGGCAACCGTCCTCAAGGGCGAGGTGGATGCCATCGCCCTCACCGGCGGACTGGCATACGACGAGGATTTCGTCAATATGATAAAGGAACGCACCCAGTGGATTGCGCCGATATATGTTTTCCCCGGCGAGGCGGAGATGGAGGCGCTTGCTCAGGGTGCCTTGAGAGTCCTGCGCGGCGAGGAAAAACCAAAACAATACACCGGGAAAAAACCGGAGTGAAAATTTCAACGGAAAGGTGGAAACCTCATCCGGGGGTCAGACGGCTCCCGGATTTTTATTCATACACCTCGTATGGGAATTTGATTGTGTAGTCCGCTTCCTGCGAAAGTTGATAACTAAAATTGTGGGGAAGTTTCACCACTGCGATTTGCTTCCCCAACCTTTTTATCAAAGAAAAGCAGTATGAAAAGTCGGCGTCTCCGCTCACAAGCACAGCAATATCGTATAAATCGTTCACCGCCCCTTCTATCATATCAGTGACCAATTTCACATCCACGCCTTTTTCCCGAGGAAATCCTTCCGATGAATAGCGGAGCCTGCCCAACTTAACTTCCCACAAATCCCATTTTCTTAACATATCAAGAAATCTCTGGGTTTTCTTAAAATTCTCCGGTTCTCTCTCCATATCGGGCATAGCGGAGTAAAAATATACTCTCCTTAAAACCACTTTTTTCTCAAACTTTTCAAGAATATCTTTTACAAGTTGATCGTAATCGATCTTGCCAATAAGATCCATTTCTTTGAGAGTCTTGTAAAGGTTACTTCCGCCAATAAATACCTCAACCCTGTAGGGAGTTGAATTTTCCACCAAAACCATCTTTTCACCCCCAAATCCTCGCCAAAAAATAACCCGCCGTTGGCTTTCCGAGTGCCTTTCAGCCCCGGAGCAACGGCGGGGACCTTAATCAACTGGCAGTTCCCCTCGAAACTGCCAGGGCTTTATTTTTCATATTATGAATATCCCTGAGAAAGTATTTGTCAAGGAAAATATTGTGTAATTGACCATTGCCATTAAAACAATGCATTACCTATAGAAAAACCCGCGCCGCGGGGTTCGAGGTCGCAGACCCTTTCCATTGGCGGGGAACTCCAAGTTTTCCACGAAGAAATAAAGAAACGCGCCCTGCAGGATTCGAACCTGCGACCTTCGGATTCGTAGTCCGACGCTCTATCCAGCTGAGCTAAGGGCGCGTGCAAATAAAAATAATATGGCCCCTGCCGATTTTGTCAAAGATTTTTTGACATTCTCGGCAAAATCAATATCTTTATCAATGGAACTGTCCTGGAAAACAGGGAGGAGGTTTTATATGAGTGGACATTCAAAGTGGCACCAGATAAGGCACAAAAAAGCCGCCGTGGATGCCAAGCGCGGCAAATTGTTCACCAAACTGATTCGCGAGATTACAATTGCGGCAAAGCAAGGCGGCGGCGACCCGGATATGAACCCACGCCTGCGCACCGCTATTGAGGCTGCCAAAGCCGCAAATATGCCCGCCGAAAACATCGAACGCGCCATCAAAAAGGGCACCGGCGAACTTGAGGGAGTCTCCTACGAGGAGGTCGTCTATGAGGGATACGGTCCCGGCGGCGTGGCGATTATGATTGAGGCGGTCACCGACAACAAAAACCGCACAGTCGCAGAAATCAGACACATCTTCTCAAAATACGGCGGGAACTTAGGCGAAACCGGCTGCGTCTCGTGGATGTTCACCAAAACCGGGATGATTCTGGTTCCCAAGGAGGGCACCGACCCCGACAAACTTCTTGAGGTTGCCCTTGAGGCAGGCGCCGAGGACTTCAAGGACGAGGAGGGCACGGAATTCTTTGAAATCTATGCCCAGCCCTCAGACCTTATGAGTCTCAAAGACGCCCTCACCCAAGCCGGTTTCAAGGTGGAATCCGCCGAAATTACCGCAATTCCGCAAAGCACTGTGCGGGTTGAGGGCAAGGACGCCGAAAAACTGCTCAAACTCCTTGAGGCGCTTGAGGACCACGACGATGTCCAGAAGGTCCACTCCAATATGGATATCCCCGACGAGGTTATGAGCGCCCTCGGAGGATAACACGCCAACACACAATTGGCGCTGGGAATACTAAAATCTCTGTGGCAGGGACTTTTAGATTTTCTGTATCCGCCGGTTTGCGCACTCTGCGGCGAACCGGCTGATTTTGTCATATGCCAAAAGTGCGCTGGCTCGCTGACGGAGATGAAATTTGCCTACTGCCCGGTGTGTGAGGGTCCCATCGCCGCAGAGCAAAGCACCTGTCCGCGAAATCATCCGAAAGGTCCGGTGGATTTTGTGCGCCCGCTGGCGGAATTTGACCCTCAGCACCGCCAACTCATCCACGCCTTCAAATACGACGGTCTGGTGGACATCGGCAAATTTTTCGGCGAGAAAATCGGGAAAGTTGTAAAATCCGAGGCGCACTTTGAGGAGTATGATTTTTTCATCCCGGTGCCGCTGCACAAAAACCGTTTTCGCGAAAGAACCTACAATCAGGCGGAAATTCTGGCAAAGCGCGCATCAGACATCTCCGGCAAACCTGTGATAACGGATTTGGTAATTCGCACGCGGCACACCAAAAGCCAGACGAAACTTTCGCCGGCAGAAAGGCGCGAGAATGTCCGCGGGGCATTTGCGGTCACCCGCCCGCAGGATGTCCGCGGAAAATCGTTCATAATCGTTGATGATGTGGTCACCACGGGCGCCACCACCGGAGAAATCGC
>JAMOPH010000365.1 GCA_027064665.1 bacterium
GAGGGAGAAAGTGAAAATCTCCGGATACGATGAGGTCAGTGTCATCGCGCTGTCCGCCACGGACTACACCGCAATTGAGCCGTTTTTCCGCCTCATAAAGCCGTGGGTTGAGAAAAACCGCCTGAAGTTTTCGCTTCCGTCGGTGCGGGTTGAGCAGTTGGGCGATTTAGCCTTTGACATCGTGGGTCTCAACCGCAAGGTCAACATCACCTTTGCGCCCGAGGCTGGCACCGAAAGACTTCGCCGGGTCATCAATAAACCCCTTGACGAGGAGCGCCTGTTTGAGGCGATTGAGGCGGCTTTCTCCCGCAAGTGGAAAAGCGTAAAACTCTACTTTATGGTCGGTCTTCCCACCGAGACCGACGGGGACATTGAGGGGATAATTGCGCTTCTCAACCGCGCGGGAAAAATCGCCCGGCGCTATGGCGGGAAAATCCGCGTGACGATATCGCCGTTTGTGCCCAAAGCCCACACGCCGTTCCAGTGGGAACGAGAGATTGACGCCGACGAAATACGCCGCCGGGAAACGATGATACTCCGCGGAGTTATGCGCAATGTGGAGATTTCCTCGCGCCGCCCCGAAATCTCGGTGATTGAGGGGATTCTCTCCCGCGGCGACCGCCGGCTGGGAAAAGTCCTTCTCCGCGCGTGGCAGAAGGGCGCGGTCTATGCCTCGTGGCACGAGCACTTTGAGCCGGAACTGTTCCTTGAGAGCCTTGCCGAGGAGAGGCTTTCCGTTGAGGAATTTCTCCGCGAGCGCGCCGTGGATGAGCCTCTCCCGTGGGACGGCGTCTATAAGGGAGTGACGAGGGAATTTCTGCTGGCGGAGCGCACCAAGGCATACCGCGGGATAACCACTCCCCCCTGCTGGGAGCGGGACTGCGAAAGTTGCCGGTTTTGCGATGTGCCGCCGCAGAAACTTGTGGGCAAAACCGCAACGGTGGGCGCAATCACCGACGAGAGTATGTTCGGCAGGCGCCCGCGGAAATCCGCTCCTCGCACCACGATGAGCGCGCAGGTGGTCAGGATAAAATTTTCCGCCACCGGCGAGGCAAAATTCATCGGACATCTGGACAGGATGAGGCTTTGGGAGCGGATGATTCGCGCGGCGGAAATCCCGGTGGCATACACTCAGGGGTTCACCGCGCGCCCAAAACTTCAGTTCTCCCCGCCGATTCCCGTGGGATACGAGAGCACCTCGGAATATGTGGACATCTTCCTTGAGGGACCGTTCTCCGCCGGGCAGATAGCCGCGCTGAGCAGGAAAATGCCCCGCTTTTTCGCAGTTCTGTCGTCCACGCTGCTGAGGACCAAGCCCAAGCCGCTCCAGTCCGCGGTGACCGCCGCAGTCTGGGAATGCATATTCCCCGCCGACCGGCGCGGTGATGTGGAAGAAATTATGAGGCGGGTCGCGGACGCAGAGAGTATCCCCTTCCAGAGGGTCAAGAAGGAGGTGGACATAAAAAAATTTCTTCTGCGGTGGGCGATGGTGCCCCGCGAGGACGAGGTCGTGGTGAGGATGCTTCTGAAAACCGGCAACAATGGCAGTGGTCGCCCGATGGAGTATTTTCTGTGGACGGGATTTTCGCTGGAGGACCTTGCCGATGCGCGGTTTGTCCGCACGGAGATTTTAATCCCCGCCGGTGAGGGATTTGTCAATCCGCTGGGCGAAGCGATTGATTTGGAAAAATTTTTCGGCGAGGAGGGAAAATGAGCCCTCAAATGATTGCGCTGATAAAGTCGCACATCAAAAGATATCCCGAGGCGGAGTTGGTGGATATATACAAACTTTTGTATCAGATAGCCAACGGACCGAAGCACTATGCGGTGGTGTTTGATGCGGACCAGTATTTTCAGGAGTGGGCGAGCGCGCCGGCGGAGAATTTCCCGCCGACCGAGGCGATTTCCGCCGATGGGCAACTTGTCCGCACCCACTGGGGACCCCTGCGCGAGATGGGTATGGACCCCAACGCACTGATGGAGATTTTCTGGCAGACCGTCTTTCACTATCAGCCCCATCCGGAATATCTAATCCACTGGTGGCGCAACCTGAAGGATTTAATAATAAGGGGCGAACTTCCGTTCCCGCTCAGCCAGTACGACGAACTTGACGCGGAATTCCAGCAGTGGGGCTTTATGCCGAAACATCATTCGGAAAGTTTTGTGAGGGCGTATAATCCGCACTATTTTGTGGTGCTAAAGAGTCTAATTGAGCCGTTTTTGGAGAGGTTGAGGAACAAAAGTTAGAAAAATTCTCACCACTCCAGCCTTATCGTATCCCTAAATATCCCCTTTGCGCCCAGAGATTCCTTAAACCGCGCCAAACCGAGGTTTGGTTTGTTATTCAATGTGTAGGTGCCGAAATCAAACCACTCAAATCCCCGCGAAATTGCCCACTCAAATACTTTTACGAACAGCAAATTCAGCGGGCGCAGGTTCTGATGCTCATAATCCTGACTTATGTAGAACGCCAGCACCGCCCGCGGGTTGCACTCAAAAAGCACCGTCCCCGCAACCATTTTATCTTCATAATAGGCGGCGAAAAGGCGGACTCTGTCGCCCATAAGTTCGCGCAGTTTATATAACTCCTCAAGAGTGTGGGTGGGTTTTACGCCGTGCCGCATAGAGAGATTATTAGATAGAATCCGATAGAACTCCTCATATCCATCAGATTCGCACACGATGATGCCAGATTTTTCCGCCTTGCGCATAGCGGTGCGCGCCTCGGGACGCATTATGGAAAGATTTTTCTCAATGCTATCGTATAATCGCACAACGGCGGTGAGTTCCCGCTTGCGGTGATATGCCCCGCGGACAAAAAGCGCAAAATCTATGTGGTCTTCGGGGAATTTATAATAGATCCACGGCGGGCGGGTGATTTCTATTCCATCGTAGTTCTCGGCACGGGCGAAATCCACCAGTGTTTCCACCAACTTCAGCGCCTCGGATACCGAAGTTTTCGGGCGGAGAACAAACCCCGCAAACGATGCCCCCGGATGCGAGACCAAAATCCGCTTGCCATCCATCTGGCGCTCGGCGGCGGGGAAAACACTCACCAGCGTGTTGCCCCGGAAAAACATCAGATGCCGATGGACAAAGCGGTCGGGGGGGTGATAATCATAAAACTTCTGATATGCGAAAAAGGTTCCGTTGTTGGAGCGGTCAACGAACTCCTCCCACGCCCGACGATGCTCCGGAGTGTATTCCACGATTTTCATAGGGTAAGAAAAATCGCCCGAAAGTGGGGCAATAGCAAGGGAAATTTACCCCGGTTTCCTGTCCAACCTCGGCAGAACCACCGGAAAGAGAACCGCAAACAGCACGCCGTTGGAAATTATATGAACCGCCGCAAAGGTTATCCCGCCCAAAAGATACACAAAAAATGTCTGCGCGGTGGGGAAGGAGAAATATCCTGCGGCGTTAGTGGCGATATCGTAGAAAAGCGTGAGTAAAACCCCGGTCAGTGCGGCATAGAGCGGGCTGGTCAGTTTTTTTCGCACAACTGCGCCGGAAATCCCCATCACTGCGCCGCAGATTATCTGGGTGATAAACAGCGGAACAGGGGGCATCCCGAACGGCGAGAGGAGCGAATACAGCCCGAAGATGAGCGCACCGTCAACTCCGCCCCAGAATTTTCCCAGAAGCGCCCCGGAGAACACGCAAACGAAACTGACCAACTCAACATTGGGCACCAGCGCAAGCGCATACCCCAGCGCAACTCCCACTCCGACCAGCACAGCGCTGTAGGCAATTTTGCGATAACTTTCCGTCATTCACCAGAAATTATGCGCACAAAAATAAAAGGGAAAGGGGAATTTGCCCCTTTCCCTCTCGGCGAGCGACCTGTCCTCACAATCACTTGCTGCCTGACTTGTGAACCTTGAGGCGGTCGTGATAGTCGTGCAAAAGTCTTTCCATCTTATGGGAAACCTCGTCAATTGACGCAAACGGGTCGTCGGTCTGTGCCTTGGCAAACATCTTCTTGCCCGCAAGCGAGAAAGTAAGTTCTGCTATGTGCCTGTGCTTTTCTGCGGTTATGACCAGTTGCGCATCAATTATCCCGTGGTTGTAAAACTTTTTCAGCGGCAGGATTCTCTTTTCGGCATACTCCCTCAACTCCGGGGTAAGGTCAAAGTGGCGGGCAGAAATCCTCAGATCCATCTCACACTCCTTTTTTTGATTTGGCTCCCTCACCTAAAATTATATCAATCCGCAGGGTAAATTTCCATAGTTTTTTGATAGGGGGACAAATTTTTTGCCCCCGATGGGCGGCATTTTTTCTTGCCCTGCTGACTTAGGTTTGTTAAATTTTTCCGTTATAATTTCGGGGGAGAATATGAGCACGATTGACACCGAAAAACTTGATATGTCGTTTGTTGAGGAGGTTAAAAACACTCCCGGCGGCGAACTGATAACCCGCTGTTTTGCCTGCGGAACCTGTGCAGCATCCTGCCCTGTGAGGGAATTTGACGAAAAGTTCAATCCCCGCCGGATAATTCATATGGTTCTTCTTGGGATGCGTGATGAGGTTCTGCAAAGCGATTTCGTGTGGCTGTGTTCGGGATGCGCCGCCTGTCAGGAGAGATGCCCGCAGGGGGTCACCATCACCGACCTTATGATGGCGCTCAAAAATATCGCAGTAAAACACGGGATTGTGCACAACGCCTTTGCTATGCAGGCTGCGGAGGTCTATCGCTATGGGCGGCTGTATGAGGTCGGCGACCTCAACGACCGCAGGGAGAAAATCGGTCTGCCAAGAATTCCCGAGGAACCCGAACAAATCCGCCAGATACTTGACGACACCGGCGTCGGTGAGGTGGCTAAAAAAATTATCGGCGAGCAGGAATCCGGGAACGAATAAAGTTTTGCGCCTTTGTGTGGGAGTGCCCGGTCAGAGGGGTTTTGACTCGGAGGGGGCTAATCATTTAATTTGGAGGGGGTTAATCACCAGAGGGGGCTAATATCATAGAGAAATGGCGATGGAGAGAAGGCATCGCCGGTTTTGAAAGCAACTCGGAGGAAATTATGAGATACGCCTTTTTCCTTGGATGTTCGGTGCCGACGAGGGGGCTTAACTACGAACTTTCCGCCCGCAAGGTGGCAGAAAAATTGGGGATTGAACTGGTGGATATCCCCGAGTTCAGTTGCTGCGGGTTTCCCATCCGCTCGGTGAGCCAGAAGGCGGGATTCACTATGGCGGCACGCAATCTCGCTCTGGCAGAAAAGCAGGGTCTGGACAGAATTATGACCCTCTGTTCCGCCTGCACAGAGACCCTGCAGGAGGCAAATCATCTGTTCAAGCACAATCCCGACTTTCTGGCGGAAATCAACGGGGAACTCAAAAAGTTCGGTCTGGAATACAAAGGCACAGTTGAGGTGAAACACATCGCACGGGTGCTTTGGGAGGATATCGGAGTGGAGGAGATTCGCAAAAAAGTTGTGTTTCCGCTTGAGGGGGCGAGATTTGCCGCCCATTACGGATGCCATTATCTCAAACCCTCCGAGATATACGACCACTTTGACGACCCGGAAAATCCCACATCCCTTGATGATCTCATAGAGGCGACCGGTGCGGAATCTGTCCGCCAGTATCCCGACAAGGACAAATGCTGTGGCGGCGCAATTCTGGGCGTCAAGGAGGAGGTTACCATCAAAATCGCCGGGTCAAAACTCAAGATTCTAAAAGACCACGATATTGACGCCCTCGTTTTGATATGTCCGTTCTGTTCGGTTATATACGAGGGCAACCAGAAGAAGGCGGAGAAGGAATACGAGACCCAGTTCAAGATTCCGGTGCTGTATTATCCGCAGATTTTGGGGCTTGCGCTGGGCTTTGAACCCGATGAGGTGGGCTTCAAACTCAACCGAATCAAGGCGAAAAAACTTCTGGAGAAACTGGGGCTTGGCAAAAAGAAAACGGCGGCATAAATTTTTGCGCCCGGAAAAGGTTTATGGATTCCGGCTGATATCTGCGGCGGGTTTTGTTAGCCCGCCGTTTTTATTTTATGACTCAAACGCACAGGTTTGTCGTGGGTTTTCGGTCAATTGCGGCAAGAATCCCGTCGGTATGCACACTGGTGCGCATTCGGAGAGCACTTTGCCTCACGCCGAGAGCACTCGCCCTCTTTTTGAGGGCACTTTCCCTCTCATTGAGGGCACTGGTGCCCTTGTGAAGAGCGTAACGAACCTTTTCGCGCGCACTGGTGCGCTCGCCGAGAGCACTGGTGCTCTTTCCGTGCGCACCGGTGCCCCTGTGAAGAGGAGAACATTCTCCCGCAGATGAACGAAATCCCGATGGCGGCTAAATTTTTTCCACCTGCTCCTCAATCTCCCTGTAGAGTTGCTCGCGCAGTTCCAGAACGCGCTCTGTTGCGCCGTCAATGGGGACATCCTCGCGGGAGTTTTTCGGGTCGCGGCGCAGACTCACCTCAACTTTCCCCTCGGCGACCTTTTTGCCCACCACCACGCGGATGGGAATCCCCACAAGGTCGGCGTCCTTGAATTTGACCCCTGCGCGGTCGTCGCGGTCGTCGTATATCACATCCACGCCGGCGGCGGAAAGTTCGGCGTAAATTTTCTCCGCGGTCTCGGACACCTCGGGCTTGGTCACATCCACAGCGGTGATTATCACCTCAAAGGGCGCAATCGTTATGGGCCAGACAATCCCCCACTCGTCGGCATACAGTTCTATCGCGGCGCACAGGATCCTTCCCACGCCAATTCCATAACTTCCCATAATTATCGGCTTCTGGTTGCCCTCGGAGTCAAGGAAAGTGGCGCCCATCGCCTCGGAGTATTTTGTCCCCAGTTTGAAGATGTGCCCGATTTCAATGGTTGTCCGCACCTTGAGCGGTGCGCCGCAGTTGGGACAGGACTCGCCCTCCTCAACCAACCGAAAATCTCCGCGCCCGTCAATTCGGATATCGGCGAGGGTGAAGCCCATAATGTGGTAGTCGGTCTCGTTGGCGCCGGTGGCGAACTTTTTGTCTTCGGGGACCGCCTCGTCCACCAGAATTTTGATGTTGTCGGGGGCACCGATGGGTCCCAGAAATCCCACCGGCACGCCAAACCACTCCAAAACCTCATCCGGATGCGCCGGACGCACCGGTCCGCCAAGA
>JAMOPH010000366.1 GCA_027064665.1 bacterium
GGACCAGCGAATCAACGATGTTGGGACCGCACAGGGTCGCCCTGTCCTGCGCAATTATCCACAGGGCAAGGTGCTCACTGTGGGAGAAATCCATCCCGATATCCGCCAGAACCACCGTCAGGTTCGCTCCGTCAAATGTTATCCCCGGCGAGCCCGATGTGAATATTGCGGTGTCCGAATCGGTGGCGATTCGCACCCGCACCGAGAACTCATCAATGCCGGCAAGGTCGTCCGAGAGCACAAATTCCAGCGGGTCCGCAGGAGAGCGCAGGGCGATAGTGCCCGCCGGTTCTGTGATTGTCGGCGGAGTTCTGTCCACTGTGAAACTCCACTCAATCTCGCTTGAACTGCCGTATTCGTTCACGGCGACAAAATGCACCGTGTGGGGTCCTTCGCCCAAGGTGGCGAAGGAAATCACCGTATCGCCGGCAACGGCAAAGGGCAGTGGAGAACCATCCACAGTCAACTCCGACCGTTCCACAGACAGCGAGCCCCGGATTATTTCCATCCTTATTGTGTCCTCATCGCAGGCGGTAAAACTCCCCTCCGGCGGCGAGATTATTCCCATCTCCGGGGGCGGCGGAAGTTCCACCACGAAATTGAACCTGAAAGTATCCGCCGCACAGCCATAGATATCGGACACCCCCGCTATGGTCAAAGTGTAGGTTCCCTCCGTCAGGTGCCCTGTGTGAATTGACAGCAGGGTATCGGCGGTTTCTGTCTCTGCCGGTGCGCCGTCAATTGCGGCGGCTATGCCGGCGGGGTTTATCCCGCTTTCGTCCCGTATCACAAAGCGGAATGTGGCGGTATCGGCGGCGAGTGTCTCCGGTGCATAGAGTGGAGATATCGTCGGAGGCACACCGTCGGGGGCGGTGAGGCTGATCTCCCGGGCAATTGATGTCGGCGCATATCCCGGGGCGGTCAAATTCACTTTCAGGGTGCCTGTCTGTGTTGAGACGGGGTAGTTCACCACCACCTGCCACGACGCCGACCCGATACTCCCCGGCGTCAGTGTGGCGGGGGAAATGGACTTTGTCGCATCGTCAAGCACGGTCAGAAAATCCGGCGGGTCAATTGAGGCAATCGCTCCCGAAATGGTATCCTCGGATGAAACAAATACAGTCACGACGAAAGAATCCGGTGAGACAGTTTCGCAACCGTTCGGCGTTATTTCATCGGGATATGTGAGGGACAGGGAAATTTCTCCGGTGGTTCTGTCGGTGGTGCCGATTCCATAATAGGTCACCCGGCGGATTTCCGCTCCCGCCGGCAGGGGAACCGGGTTCCACCGCAGAAGGACAGCGCTGTCGCTGTAAAGTCCCCCGTGGAAATCGTAGTCCCAGCCGACATTGTAATAGTGCCAGAAATCGCCATAGACCAGCACATCCGGCGGGGTGGCATCCCAGCCCATAAGAATTCCCTCGCCGACGAGTCTGTCCGGCGGCTGGAACGGACTTTCCTCAAACGCCTGCCAGAATGTTGGGATATCGCCGACAAACTCCTGCTCCGATTCAAAATACCCCAGCGGAGTTGCGATGGGGGCGCAGTCGTTGTCGCCAATCATAGTGTCCAGAAACAGCAAAAGTCCAACCCAGTGGGTGTGGTCATCAGTGTTGCGGATTCGGTATTCAATTCGCACCTGTGGAGTATCGCCGACATAGGTTGGCACAAGAACCTGCGTAAACTCAACTCCGGCTACACGCCAGACCGTTATGAGCGAATCGCCAATTCGCCGTGTGGGTTCAATCAACTCCGCCGGCAGGGGAGAGCTATCGGAGGAATCGGGGTCGTTCTGCCTTATCTGGTCGTCAACATAGAAGTTGGTGTGCGAGGTCTGTGCCATATGCGGATATCCGAACAGAAGCGGTCTTCCCCCGGCAGTGCCTATGGAAAATTTCCCCCAGTCCGACGCCAGAACCCCCACGGAGTCGTTGCTGACGAGAATATAGTATCCCGATTTGCTTCCCGCCGAGGAGAACAACTCGGTCTTATCCGGATGCGATTGAGCGGATGCGGGCAGGATGAGTCCAAAGATAACTAATATATGTAATGCCTTGATTTGCATAATGTTATACCCTTTTCATCAAGTTCTTTCTAATATAAATCAATTTTCACTCTCCGGCACAATCCGTTACATTTACCGTATTTGACCACTCAAAAGACGGCGTGCCCCCGTTTATCTGCTTGAAGACATTTATCCTATACTGTCCGTTGCCAAAGGTGGCAATGTCTATTGAGAATGTGTAGTAGCACAGACTGTCCCCGAATTCCGACTGGAATATCTGCTCATACAGGTCAATGGTGTTGCCGTCGGTCTCCATTCTGACCTTGAGCGAATCCACGCCGGCGCCGGAAAGAACCGAGTGTCGCACATTTATATCGCATCCGGAGACCGACACTTCAGCAGAATGGTGTTCCCCGCAGAAATCGGTTATCTCATACCCCACAAGTTGCGGCTTTGCGGTGTTCTCATCCGATTCACCAGAAGGCGATTGTTCCTGTTCGCATCCCCAAAACGCAAGCACCAGCACAGCCGCCAGCGCAGATATTTTTTTCGCCGCTCGCCTCATAATTTTTGCACCATCACCTTGCCAGCACGACACTTCCGGTGCAAATAATCTCGCCATCAACCTCAACGGCATACAGATACACTCCCGGTCTGCACGGGTTCCCTTTACTGTCCGTGCCGTCCCAGATATAGGTGTGCCCCTCGCCGACCGTTATCTTCTTAATCTCAACATTCTGCATATCGTAGATATAGACCGTGGCATCTCTGAACGCCATCTTCGGGAACTGGATATAGACCACATCATTTGAGCCGTCGCCGTTGGGCGTAAACGGATTCGGATGCGCCCGGCATTCAAACTCCGCAACGATATATCTCGGGCAGGTCAGGGCGTCCATTATGCAGTTCGGTCCGCAGGACTGCGTGTTGTCGCACATCTGGGCAACTATTATCCACACCGAATCCATATCGTGGATTTCCAGACCGGGAAGTTCCCCAATAACAAGTGTCAGCGTGCCCGTAGAGTCGTCGTAATACACTCCCTCGTCGCTTGTGGAGTAAATATGCGTGTAATCGTAGTCCGCCGGGTATTCTCCACGATGTATTCTCTTGCCGGCAATCTCTATTTTAAGACTTTCTGGGTTTACCCCGGAAATCTGGTCGGTTATCTGCATAGTTATTGTGTCAAACTGCCCCAGATACAGGTTTGTGTCTCCCGGTCCGGCGCAGTGCTCAAAATAGACCTCCGGCGGATTCCAGTCCACCACAAACTGATAGTGCCAGGCGGTGTCAATGACATTTTCGTATATATCGGCGACTCCGCTGATTTCCACCTGCACCGTCTCGCCGTCCTGCCAGCAACTGTCGGGGACAAAGTGCACATACACACTTCCCGATGCCGTCGGCGTGAATGTTATCTCCGAACTGGTGGCGAACGGATAGTCAACGCCGTTCACCGTCAGCGTGCCGGCGGCGGTGTTCACGCCATCGTAGTCAAACAGCGCAAAGTCAAGCCCCTGTGTTCCGCAACTGCAGGCGTAGAAGAAGCCATCCTGCGGGTCAATCAGGGTGAGTGTCGGTGGTTCAATATCGTGGAAGTAGCAGAAATCGCACACAGAGTGGGACTGCGCTCTGTCGCCGGTGGTGTCAAAGTCAAAGTCGTTGTCGTAGGCGTAGATGACATAATACAGATATGTCCCCGGCGGGAACTGCGGGAATGCCCCCGGCGGCGTCTGGGCAGTCCCGTGGGTGCTGTCAATGGGCGAGTAAATCATCTGCACAATGCCCATATAATTTCCGCCCTCAAGGTCCGGACAGCCGGTGGTGTCGTAAATCAGGAATATCCCCTGACCGCTGATGTCTGTCTCGTCGTCGTAGATGCCCGAGGAATCCGAGAGGGTGCAGGAAATGAAGAAATCGGTGGAAAATCCGGGCCAAGAGCAGGAATCAATCGTTGTGATTTCGGGACCGACCGTGTCCTCATCGCCCACATAGAAGCACCACGAAATCACCGTGTCGTTTGGCGGACACAGAACCGTATCCGTGCTGTCCTGTGCCAGAATGTGGATGCAGTATGTATGGAACTCCCGCCAGAGCGTGTCAATCTGCAGGTGCACCGTTGAATCGGAGTTGTCGTACCACAACTGCGGGTCGTCCCAGGTGAAGGTCATCCACAGGGCGCCGTTGTCATAGACCTCAACCACAAGTCCCAAAGTATCCAGCCAACTTATCTCATCCCACACCTGTGCGGAAATGTGCTGATGCCAGTCGTAGATTGTCTCGCCGTCTGCCGGGACGAAACTGTCCGCCACCGGCGGGGAGAGGTCAACCACAAAAATCCATTCGTATTCGGTGGATGGGTTGAACAGCGTGTCCATCGCCCTTATGAGGGTCACGGTGATTGTCTCGCCGTCGGTATAACTGCTCACCGGCGGGATAATCAGCGTATCGCAGAAATCAGGACCGACAGAGTCCACTATCCAGGTTATGCTGGAAAGATTTGCCGGATGGTCTATATCAAACGAGTCCTCAACTCCGGTGGAGTGATGAGTTATAATCAACTGCAAACTGTCCAGAATCAACCCCTGACTGTCGCACAGTGCGATGGCGATATTCTGGTCCTCGCAGAAAGTTGTGGACGAATCCGGCGGATAGAGTATCTGTGCCACTGGTCCGCCCTGCGGCAACCAGAATGTAAAGCAGGTATCGGTGGTCCAGTTGGGTCCGCAGGTGTCCGGGGCGTCGGCGAGGGAATCAAGGCAGACCCGAACAGTATCCCCGCCGGCAAACTCAAGACCCGCAAGATAGAGCGTGTCCACTCCAGTGGACCACGAGATTCCCGGGTCGGTGATGTGATATGTTGCCGGTGCCCCGCCATTTACCGAGATGCTGACCACCACGGAAGAATCGTCAATAGGACTTATGTCCTCAAAATACATCCATATCGTCGGGTGGGACAGCGTGGTCAGCCCCACAGGGAACTCATCAACCATAGCGGGTCCGGACCAGTCAATGAAGAACTCATACGAATACAGGTCAGGCTCATCGGTGGGATTGCCGAGGGCGTCCTCAATGTGCTCAATCCTGATGTAAAGCGTGTCGCCGTCGGAAAGTTCCGGAATCGGCGGGCTGAAGTATAGAGTATCCCCGCCGTAGGCAATTCTGCCCGAGGCGTCATCGTAGATGGTGGGAGCGCCGGAATTTATCTGGAGCGAAATCTGTGCGTCCGAATGGCGCAGACCCACCGATGTGTTGCAATACCACGCTATCACGAACGAATCCGTGCAGGCGATTGTCGCACGGTCGTGGTCCGGCAGGACGAGGGCAGGGGTCGGTCCCGCCGAGGCACTCACCGCATAGAGCCAGCATATCGTGTCAAGGTTGAAATAATCCCCGCAGTGTGGATTGTCCCCGACTATGACGCACACCGAATCCGTGTCGCCAGCGAGGAATGTGTCCTCGGCGACATAGGCGTAGAAGGTGAGCGAACTGTCAATCCAACTCCAGCGCAGGGTGTCGTCAACATCAACCGAGCCATCCACAGGATACGAGGGACCGTCAAAGCCGTGGGAGAAGAACAGTATCGTGGTGCTGTCCACAGAATTTAGGGAGTCATAGATTTGAATCTGTATTGTCGGCGTTCCCGGCGGCACGGTTATGGGTTCGGGCGGTGAACCCGGACCAACCCACTCCGCCACCGGCGGCTGAACATCCATATTCAGCACGAACACAGTTGAATCGGCAATGTATCCGAGCATATCCTGCGCTCCCCAGATGGATAGATACACCGGCGACCACGAATACGGCTCCGATGGGACATAAACCAGCGTCGTCTCATCCGCCCAGTATGGGTTGGTTCCGATTGGGTGCTCTGTGCCGTCCTCGGCAAAGTGCACCGACGAGGTATCCACGCCATCGGGGTCGGAGAATACAAACACAAAGGAATCATTGGCGCAGTAAAGCCCCAGCGAATCCGGCTCCGGATACAGCAGAGAGATTCCGGGACCGCCCTGGGCGATGAATACCCAGTAGCAGGTATCCAGCACTGCGCTGTTGGGGCAGGCTTCGGCGGCATCCCAGACAGTGTCCACACATATCCAGACGCTGTCGCCGGTGGCAAACATCCCCGCGGGCACGCTCACAAACATCGTGTCCCCGGACCAACTCATCGTATCCCCGGTGTTGCACACCTCAAGCGTGTTCGCCGGGTCGGATAGAGTCCCCCACATCAGGCGGACACAGATTCTGTTCGTGTCCGGTCCCGCCGGGTCAGGGAAACGCAGTGTGATTGTCGGTGTGAGGGTCATAACGCTTTCCGCCTCAACAGGGGACACAATCTCAAATCCGGGTGCGAAGGTGTCAATGACCACCACAAAGTCGTTCGGGCGCTGCGGATTTAGGAGATTGTCCAGCACCTCAACCGTGATATGCATCTCATTCCCGGCGGGGCAGGGATATGTTGGGACATCCCAGTATAGCGTGTCTCCCGACAGCGACAGGTCCGGGTCGCCCCAGCACTGGCTTTCGGTTGAAACCGTGTCGCCGGTTGCGGGGTCAATGCAGGAGTAATTTACGCAAATTGACGAGGTGTCGTATCCATCGGGGTCGTAAAGATGGAAGGCGAAAGTGTAGGGGAAATCGCATCCAAAGTAGATGTATCCATCGCCGTTTATGTCCGGCGGGTTAACTATAGTGACCTCCGGACCCGTTGATGAGATTGGTATGTGGCAGGTGTCTCCCACATCGCCGTAGTTGGGCTCGCACATTGTGGTCCAGTCGGCGATTTGCTCCACCCACCACACAATCGTGTCTCCGCCGCGGAACTGTATTCCAAGCGAATCAAGGATGACAAAGATTGTGTCTCCCTCGCTGTAGATTCCGCCGGTGGCATCCCCGCAGATTCGCGTGGTGTCGCCGCTGGTGTCAATTATCCCTATGCAGAACAGGTTGGGGTCGGGTATTCCAAACGGGTCGTGGACCAAAACCCACAGTGTCTCCGGGATGTCCATAGCGGTGGAATCGCACAGGGGAGTGTATTCCACAATTTCGGGCGCAGTGTGGTCAATGGCGAACCAGTAACCGTAACTTCCG
>JAMOPH010000367.1 GCA_027064665.1 bacterium
ACGCTCTGGTCGTCGCAGGAGGTGTAAGTTCCTGTGGCGGGCTCGGTTCCGAGGACAACGGGCGGAGTGGAGTCAACCTCCGCCGGCGCAACATAGAAACTCCAGCAGAAAATAGGCATAGTGTTTGCGCCGCAGTATTCCGCGTTGTCCGACAGATTCATCACGCAGAATGTGTGAAAACCCGCGGCGGATAAATCTGTGGAATATGTCACCTGATACCCGCCTTCAATGGGCGACCAACTCATCTCGCCGTGTTCCACCGGGGAGGAATCAAAGGTGAAATTCGGCGAGGAGGAGTCTATCCCGGAGATGTCATCCCGCAGGTTGAAGACGATATCCACCGTGCCGACGGGAAGTGTGTCTCCATCGCCGGGGCTGACGGTCTCCACATACGGCTCGGAGTAGTCTATGACGAAATATCCGCTGAAGGGCACATCGGGCGAGGGCGTTCCCCTTGCGTCGGAGACCGCCTCAATGGTGTATTCAATCGTGTCGCCGTCGGGGTATTCAATCATCGGGAGAAAACTGACCGTGTCGCCGTTGTGGTAGAGGTCGTCAATCGTATAGGCGAAGCCGTTTATCGTAATCCGCAGGGTTGACCAGTCCACGCCGTCGGGGTCGGTGATTACAAATGTCAGGGGTTGCCCGAGGCAGGAGGACGCCGCACCAATTGCGGGTTCCACAAGGGTTATTGACGGTCCCACGGGACCGCTTGAGGTGTCCTCCAAAACCGAACTTGTGAATATCATTAGTTGATTTCTCGTCACGGCGTAGATGTAGGGGAATTGGATGTTGGCATCGGAGGCATACTGCCCGGCGGTGGGGAATGCATATCCGTCAATGACTGTGGGCGATGAGGCGTCCGTCCAGTCAAGCAGTTGGAAACCGTAACTTCCGTTGGCGACAAGGTATTGCGTTCCATAGGAGCATCCGTGTCTGCAGTCGCCGTCGGTGGAGGTAAATCTTCCCGCCTCGGTGTGGAAATCCGGCGCCTCAACCAGAATTATGTGCCCCGTGCCAACGCCGACCTCGGCACCATCGGCAAGATAAATCCGCCCGTGGTCAAAGTCCACATCAACGGCGAACCCCGGCGTGGGCATCCCGCCAACCATCATTGGCGAGGACGGATCGGATATATCAAACACCATAAGACCGATATCGTTCCCGCCGATGGCGCAATAGTGGTCCCAGCAGGAGACGGTCTTTGCCCGATAGGTCGTTGAGGAATACACCTCTTCAAGGGTCGCCGGCGGCGTGAAGCGGAAAATCTTGAACACATTTGTGGCGGCAACATAGACATAGCCGTTATGGTAGTCCACACCGTAGACATAGTTTGAGGTTCCCATATCTGCGCTGCCCAGTTCTGTCGGGTGCGCCGGGTCGGAGAGGTCTAAAACCAGCAGTTGTGTGCCCGAACCCAGAAAACCGTAATCGTTCCACATCGCCATCCTGATGGCATAGCCGCTTGTGGCGAGGGTGTCCACAAAAACCGGCGAGGAGGGTTCACTCACATCAATTGTGTAGAGATTGTAGCCATCCAAAAGATAGAGATAATCTCCATTGGGCAGGCAGTATTGGGCATTGGTGAACCCGGACAGGGTCCCCACCAGTTCAAAGGAAAAACTCACACTGACGGCAACCGCCAGCAACAGAACCACTTTTTTCATAATTGCCTCCGTTTTTGGTGTGCCTGTTATAATAAAGAATAAGTTTGAATTTTTGCGATGTCAAGGCGAGTGAGGATAAATCCCTTGAAGTTTTCGGTGCGATCTTTATGTTGGTAAAGGTGGAGGTGATAGCAGATGGACGAAAACGCCAAAGTTCCGCCGCATTCGTTGGAGACAGAGAGGGCGGTTCTGGGGGCGATGATACTTTTCCCCGAGACCACTGAAATCGGTCTTGAGCGCCTTGACGAGGATATGTTTTACTCGCCGGCTCACAGGATAATTTTCAACCGCATTCTCCAGATGGTGCAGGACAACCAGCCGGTGGATTCCATCACAATCAACGAGGCGCTGATAAAACACGGCGAACTTGACAAGGTCGGCGGAGCAGAATATATCGCCCAACTTGTGAACACGGTCATCACGCCGGCGCACTTTGAGGAATATGTTGAACTCCTTGAGGAAAAAGCACTTCTGCGCAAGATAGTCAAACTGTGCACCGACGCAATTGACAGGGCATACCGTGGACCGGGCGATGTGAAACTTTTTGTGGACTCGGTGGAGGCGGAATTCTACCGCATATCCGAAAACCGCCTGCGGGGGGATTTTGTCCCCATTCAGTCGGTGGTCAGGCAGGTTCATCAGGACATTCTGGAACTGCAGAAATCCAAGCGGATAATATCGGGTATTTCCACGGGCTATCGTGATTTGGACAAAATTCTGGCGGGGTTTCATCCGTCGGACTATGTGGTCGTCGCCGGGCGAACCTCGGCGGGGAAAACTGCCTTTGCGCTGTCGCTGGTGCGCAACATCGCAATCCGTCCCGAGGAATCCGAGCGCAAGGGCGTGGCGATATTCACCCTTGAGATGTCCAAGGAGCAGATTGTCCTTCGGCTTTTGGCGGCGGAGGCCAAAGTCAGCGCACAGGCTATGCGTGAGGGCTTTCTGACCCACGAGGAGGTCAATAAACTCACGATGAAGGTTGACCGTGTCGCCAGCGCCCCGATTTACATTGACGACACTCCGAATCTCACCGTTATGGAGATGCGCAGTAAGGCACGCCGCCTCGCCCGAAGAGTGGATATAGATATGATTGTGGTGGACTATCTTCAGTTGGTCAGACCGTCGGTGAGGGCGGACAGCCGTCAGGAGGAGGTGGCATCAATTTCCCGGTCGCTCAAGGCGCTGGCACGGGAACTTGGTGTTACAGTGGTTGCGCTGGCGCAACTTTCCCGCAGAGTTGAGGAATCCCGGGACCACAGACCAAAACTGTCCCATCTGCGGGAATCCGGCGCAATTGAGCAGGACGCCGATGTGGTTCTGCTGCTGTATCGCCCCGAGGCACACGGTATTCCCACCATAGATGTCAACGGGGTTGAGGTGCCCTCCGAGGGCGTCGCCGAACTTATTGTGGCAAAACAGCGCAATGGTCCCACCGGGTCGGTCTATATGACCTTTGACAAAAAGTGCATATCCTTTGAGCCGTATGAGATGGAGTATTCCTCACAGGCGCCGCCTCCACCTGCGGGGCAATTTGTTGATGACACAGAAACCCTGCCCCCAGCCGACTTTGACTCGGGGATTGACGAATTCGGCGGAGTGTGAGTATGGAGAAAAAACTTACGGACAAAGAGATTGAGCGCAGGATAAAGTTGAGTTTCTCCGGGCTTTTCGCCAGAGGCGATATTGACGACCACGACAAAAAGTTGGTGGAAAAGTGGATTGAGTTTTTCGTTCAACTCCATCGGGAAAGGGCACACGATGAGACCGATTGATTACGCCAGACGGCTTTTCCGATATATTGATATGGACAGCCCGCCGGTCAAACTTCAGCCGCTTTTGGAGCGGTTCGGCGTCAGACTGTATTATGAGGATTTCAAAAAGGTTGACGGGATAGCGATAAAGTCGCCGAAGGTCAGCATAATTGTGGTGAACAAAAATATCCCCATCCACCGGCAGAGGTTCACGATAGCCCACGAGTTCGGGCACATAATAATGCCTCATCGGGCGGAGTTTTACGCCTGCTATCCGGGGAAAAATAGGGCGATGGAGAGGGCGGCGAACAAATTTGCCGCCGAGTTGCTTATGCCCGCCCCGATGGTGCGCCGTCTGTGGGAGAAATACGCCAGCAATCCGGCGAACCGTGTTGAGGTGGTGGCGGAAATCCTCAAGGTCTCCAAATCGGCGCTTCGGGCACGACTGCGGGAGTTGGGTCTATGAGACCCTCGCCCGCCTGCGGGACTGCGAAAGAATCTGGGGGATTTCTGCCAGCGCAAGCACCACCGGACCCTTGGAGTCCGAGGACTCAAGGGCGCCCGATTTGACCATCATATCAATTCGGTGGAGTTTTTCCACTGCGGCAAGGATTTTCTGCGGGGAGAGACCTCTTGCCGCCGCAGTTATTCTGGGTGCGAGAAATGCCCGCCTGCCGAGGCGTGCCCGCAGACCCGCCGGGTCCGTCAACGCCCACATCATATCCGACAGCGAGCGGAACATCCACGAGAAAATCACCGAATAGTTTTCGCCGTATTCCACAAGTTCCAGCGCAATTTTGAGCGCCCGCTGGAAATCAAGCGCCCCGAAGGCGTTGGAGAACTCAAACAGATGGGCGGTTCTGGTGTGCGCCGCAGACTGTCTGACATCGGCGAGAGTGATTGTGTCGCCCTCTACGAAGTTGGCGAGTTTGTAAATCTCCTGGCGAAGTGCGCTCAAAGTGGCACCTGAAAATTTTATCAACTCCACCGCGGCGCCGCGCTGTATCTTTTTCCCGGCACGGGTGCAGAAATACGCCACCCAGTCAAGCAGGTCCCTGTCCGACGGCGTGGAGAGTTCTATCGTCTCAAACTGGCTCGCTATTATCCTGCCCGCCTTGATGTTTTTATTCAGTTCGTCCGCCTCAATCAGAAGGACTGTTGAATTCGGGAAGTCAAAGTTCTCAAGCGATTCCACAAATTTTTTCTCAATCGGGCGGGAGAATGTGAAGTTGCGCAGAATCACCACCCGCCGGTCGGTCATCATAGGGAAGGCAATGATTGCGTCAAAAATTTCCTTTATCCCGTCGGCGCTGCGCAGTTCGTTCATCCAGAACACATTGAGGTTGAACTCCTCAAATCCCGCCACGGTTTTTTTGACGCCCTGAATGAGCCCATCCTTGAGCAGTTGGGCATCGCCGTAGATATAGATTTTTGCCGGCGGGGAGATTGCCGTGATTTTCCGATATATTTTTTGATACTGCGCCCTGTTCATTTTTCTCCCAGCACCTCTTCTTTGGTGGGATATCGCCCGCAGGATTTGTGCTCAGGACAATAGCCCAGAATTTCGCACTTGGGGGCAAGATAGTCCGCCAGACCCCGCAGTTCCTCGTGCCTTGCCAGTTCGGATTTTATCTTCCAGAAAAGTTCCCGTATTTCCCACTGCGCCCGCACGCACAGCCGAATCTGGCTGACATTATAGAGTTCCCGGAAATTCATCGTCATAACTAAATTTGTCTTTGCGGCGTTGGGAATCACAAACCGGGCGTCCTCTTTGGGGATTCCCAGTTCAAGAAGTTTCTGGTATGTCCGGTTGACCGATGCGATGAAATCGTCAAAGATTTTTTTCGCCTGTGGGTTTGCGGCGATTGTGGGCGGAGTGACGAAGGCATCGGAAGCGACTTTCACATACCTCTGCGACTGCTGGGAATAACTTGCTATCCTGTGCCGGACGAGTTGGTGCGAGCACGAGCGGGAAATCCCCTCAATGGCGAAGGTGAAATTTATGTGTTCCAGAACCGAGTGGTGCCCGGAGTTGATGACCTTGTCCAAAAGGGAGTGCATCCTGTCGGGGGAGATTTTGTCCTCGCCGTCGGCGGCAGACCGTTCCCACAGGTTTGAGGGCGTATCGGCGGAGTAGCAGGTGCGAGCCGCAACAAACGCCGTCTCTATCGGGTGGGGAGTGTAATTTATCAGAGTAACCTTCATAGGGAGAAAATTAAGTTTGTGCCCGGATTTCGCAAGGTGAAAACTTGTTCATTGCAGACAATAAAAAGGCAGGCACTTTTCCGAGCCTGCCGCAGAGAAGTTGTGAAGGTTTTAAGCAGGTGGGATTTTTGCTTGAAAGACAGGGTGGATTTGGGTATATTGAAAAAAGAAACCTGGTTATCAGGGGGTAAACGATGATCAAAAAGTTTACGCTTTTGTTTTTACTTTCCGTGTTAACTCTCACCTTTCCCCAGACAGACAGTTTGAATATGCGTTTGTTGGGGGTATGGGAACCGCAGGATGATAGTGAACTTGTGTGCAGTTATGCAGTAGTCGGCAACTATTTGTATGTTTTCACAGGTATAAGTTCCTCACCGTATCAGAAAATTTACAGCATAGATATAAGCGGCGCTCCGTCTCTCGAGGTTGTGAATATGGTTATCCGAAATAGTGATTTGGGTGAATATCCTTTTGGTGTGTCGGCGAGCAACGACAGTTTTTTGTATTGTGTATATTATTCAGGTACAGGAGGGAGGTATGGCATAGGTATATTGCGGTTGTTAGGCGATGGCTTGTGGGAAGTGGCATATAGCGGAGACATAGTAGAAGGGGCGTCGGGGATGTATATGTATCCATATGAGAATGATGGTCGTATATACTTAGCAGTGACTTGTTTTGTGGAGATTGATGGTGAGAGGAAACCGGGGATCCGGATAGTAGATGTAACCGATCCAAGTTCCCCTGAGTTGTTGGACTGGTATTATGTGCCTGAGGAGATAACGGATTGGTATTATGTGGTGCACCATAATCTTGCGAGTATCAGTGTAGTATATCCGCATTTGTTTGCGTTTGAGACGATAGAGTATGTGGATACCTCCTTTTATTGGGGAGGGTATGAGGACGGCTATGTTCAGGTGAAGATGTTTGATTTGAGGGATTTGAGCGCCCCGCCCGTGGTGTGGAGGTCGGAGATATTGTTTTTGGATCCGTATGTGGGTTTGTTGTTTTCGGGTGCTACTGTAGGCGATGATGATATATACATACTGGGGGGCGGTTATCATTATTTGAGATATACGGCCGATGAGATAATAGAAGAGTGTGGGTCAAGTTCCGATGAGAGTGAGTATCATTTATATCCTCGTTATGCGGTAGGGGATACACATTATGTGATAGGATATGGAAGAGGTTTGATGGGGATAAAATGGGAAACAGGTTGTGTTATAGATACATTGGGATATTATGGTGTTGAAGGGTTAGATCATTATGTTAGTAGTGTGAAAATTGAAGATGAAAGGATTTATGTGAACACACGGCAAAGAGTGTATATTTTGCGTTGGAGTAGTGATAGGGTTAATGGTGATGAGATTGAGATGGTGCACAGGTATAGAATTTATCCTTCCCCAGTGGTTATGGGTGGAAAGATTGAGATAAGTAAGGAGTTGGACAGATCTGC
>JAMOPH010000368.1 GCA_027064665.1 bacterium
GAGCCCGGTTCCCCCGGCGAGTGGATTTTACAGCGGATTATCTCCGAGCAAAAACGCGTCCTTGAGCGGTTCCGCACGCACTTTGATGTGTGGTTCTCCGAGCGAGAATTCCGCAAGTCGGGCAAGGTGGAGCAGGTTCTTCGGCGCCTTGAGGAAGGCGGATATACCTACAAATCCGGGGGGGCGCTGTGGTTCGCCGCATCAAAGATAAACCCCGAGGTTGACGATTTCGTCCTTGTCAAATCCGATGGGCAGTGGGCTTACGGGCTGGTGGATATCGCCTACCACGCCCACAAATTTGAGGAGCGCGGGTTTGACATCGTCTACACAATTCTGGGTCCGGACCATCACGGGCACAAACTGCGGATGGAAACCGCAATGAAGGCACTCGGACACGAGGGCAAACTTCAGGTTTTGATTCTCCAGCAGGTCAACCTGATTGAGGGCGGCAAAAGGGTTATGATGTCCAAGCGGGCGGGCAAACTCATCACGATGGATGTGCTGATTGACGAGGTCGGCGTTGATGCCGCACGGTATTTCTTCCTCTCCCGCAGAGCCGAGGCACATCTGGATTTTGACCTTGACCTCGCCCGCGACACATCCGAGGAAAACCCGGTTTACTATATCCAATACGCCCACGCCCGGATACGGAGTATCCTGCGCTTCGCCAGAAACAGGGGCTTTGACCCCGATGCCGTCGGCGACGCGGATTTGAGCATTCTGACCGAGCCGGAGGAAAAACTCCTTCTGCGGAAAATCGTGCGGTTCCCGTCGCAGATTTACACCACCGCCCGGCTTATGCAGCCGCACATTGTGCCGTTCTACCTTCTGGATCTGGCAAAGACATTCCACAACTTTTACACCAAACACCGCGTTGTGACGGAGGATTCGGCGCTGACCGCCGCGAGGATAAAACTCATCCGGGCGGTCGCCGAGACAATCAAAAACGGGCTGAACCTCTGCGGCATCTCAGCCCCCGAGCAAATGTGAAAACCCCAAAAAGAGGTAAGATAGATATGCCGAGGAAGAAAAAAACCGAACAGGCAGAACAGGCGACCTTGGAACTGATTGAGGCGACCGAGGAAACAGAGGAGAAAACCACCAAGAAAAAGACCACCCGCCGCGGCAGAAAGAAAAAGACCGAGGAGACCGCGGTAGCAGTGGAGGAACAGGCGGAAACCCAGCAGGAAACCGCAGAAGAAAAACCCGAGGAGGAAAAACCTAAAAAAACCCGCCGGGGTCGCAGGAAAAAGACGGAAACTGAAACTGAGGAATCCGCCGGGACGGAGACCGCAGAATCCGAAGCCACCGCTGAGGCACGGACTGAGGAAAAAGCGGAAGAAAAGCCCAAAAAGACCCGCCGCGGCAGGAAAAAGAAAACTGAGGAGGAAAAATCGGATGAAGTGAAGGAGGCAGAGGCTAAAGAATCCGCGACCGAAACCGCTGAAACGGAAACCCAGCAGGAAATTGCCGAAGAAAAAGCCGAGGAGGAAAAACCTAAAAAGACCCGCCGGGGTCGCAGGAAAAAATCCGAGGTTCAGGAGGAACAGACTGTTGTGGAGGAAACCGGACAGGAGGAAAAATCTGAGAGCGAACCGTCTGCCGAAACTGAAACGAAAACCGAAATTCCAGAAAACGCCGGCGAACCGGTGGTCTCTCAGCCTGCCGCGACCGAATCCGCGGAATCCTTAACCTCAACCCCCGAAACAGTCCAAAGGACTGAGCCGAAAAGATATAACGGCAGGCACAATGGCAGAGTAAACGCCCTCACCGCCTACGAAAGAGCATATCACAACAGCGGAACTGCGGCAGTTCCCCGGGAGCGCCTCAATTTCCAGGATATAAAGGGGAAAAATATTGACGAACTGATAGAACTCGCCACAAAATACGGTATTGAAAATCCGCAGGCGCTTCGCCGCCAGGATTTAATCTTCAAAATCATCGCCGAGGAAATTATCCACAACAATGTGGAGGTCTATGCCGAGGGAGTGCTTGAGGTTCTGCCCGACGGATACGGCTTTCTGCGCCACCGGGAATATAACTACCGCCCCGGTCCGGATGATATATATGTCTCGCCGTCGCAAATTAAGCGCTTCAACCTGCAGACCGGCGATTATGTTGAGGGCGTTATCCGTCCGCCCAAGGACAGCGAAAGATTTTTTGCCCTCTTGAGAGTTGACAAGGTCAACGGCACAAACCCCGAGGTCAACCGGCATAAAATTTTGTTTGACAACCTGACCCCGCTGTATCCCGAGGAAAAATTCCAGTTGGAGCACGACCCCGAGGAACTTACCACCAGAATTTTAGACCTGTTCGTGCCCATCGGCAAAGGGCAGAGATGTCTTATCACCTCGCCGCCCAAGGCGGGAAAGACAATTCTTCTGCAGAAAATCGCCCGGGCGCTGATAAGGAACCATCCCGAGACGAAAATCATAATACTTCTGATTGACGAGCGCCCCGAGGAAGTGACGGATATGAAGCGATTTGTTGCCGCCGAGTGCGCCCTCGTGGACAAAGCCCCGGAGATTGAGATAATCTCGTCCACCTTTGACGAGGACCCCAGCCGGCACACCCAGGTTGCTGAAATTGTCCTTGAGAGGGCAAAGCGCCTTGTGGAGAACAAAAACGATGTGGTAATTCTTCTGGACTCAATCACCCGTCTGGCGAGGGCATACAACAATATCGCCCCGCACAGCGGAAGAATTCTCACCGGCGGCGTTGATGCCTCGGCGCTGTCAAAGCCGAAAAGATTTTTCGGAGCGGCAAGGAATATCCTTGAGGGCGGCTCGCTCACAATTATCGGCACCGCGCTGATTGAGACCGGTTCCAAGATGGACGAGGTTATCTTTGAGGAGTTCAAGGGCACCGGCAACGCCGAGGTCGTCCTTGACCGCAGACTTGCAGAGCGCCGCATTTTCCCTGCGATTGACATCAACCGCTCCGGCACCCGCAAGGAGGAACTCCTGCTGGACGAAGCCACTCTGATGAGGGTGTGGCTTCTGCGGAAAATCCTCTCGGAACTCAACCCCGTGGACGCGATGGAATTCCTCATCAACAAGATGGTGACCACCCGGAGCAACGAGGAATTTTTGGCGACAATGGCGCAGTAAATCGTGGAAGAGTTAAAGCCGAAATATCTGCGGACGCAAACTCGCCCGGTCAAAGTTGGCGATGTCGTAATTGGCGGCGGCGCACCGATAAGTGTCCAGTCAATGGCGAAAACCGACACCACCGATGTGGCGGGAGTTATGGCGCAGGCTGAGGCGGTGCATCGTGCCGGCGGCGACCTTTTCAGGGTGTCTGTGCCGGATGAGGATTCTGCGCGGGCTCTTGCCGAAATCGTGAAGAACTCGCCGATTCCCATAATCGCCGATATTCACTTTGACTACCGCCTTGCGCTGATGTCGCTTGAGGCGGGCGTGGCGAAACTGCGGATAAATCCGGGGAATATCGGTTCCGCCGAGAAGGTCCGGATTGTGGCGCGGGAGGCGAAGGACCGCGGCGTGCCGATAAGGGTTGGGGTCAATGCGGGCTCACTCCCCCACGACCTTCTGAAAAAATACGGCGCTCCCACACCCGAGGCGATGGTTGAGGCAGCGGCGCGGGAAATTGAAATCCTGCGCGAGGTGGATTTTGAGGACATCGTGATATCGCTCAAATCCTCCTCGCCGATGGACACCCTTCGGGCGAATTTGCTGTTTGCGCAAAAATTCAACTATCCGCTTCACATCGGGGTGACGGAATCCGGGTTTGGATACCAAGGGATAATTGCGTCAACAGTGGGGCTTGCGCTGGTGCTTTATCACGGCATAGGCGACACGGTTCGCGTTTCGCTGACCGACCCGCCGGATTTTGAGGTCCGGGTTGCCCGGGAGATACTGCGCGACCTCGGGTTGAGGGAATACTGGATTCGTCTGATAAGTTGTCCGACCTGCGCGAGGCGGCGCGCCGATGTCTCCGCTGTCGCAAGGGAAATATGGGACAAGATAAAGGATATCCAGACGGACCTGACGGTTGCGGTTATGGGATGCGAGGTGAACGGACCGGGGGAGGCGCGCGAGGCGGATATTGGTGTGGCGTGCGGACAAAATTTCAGTCTGATTTTTGAGCGTGGAGAGGTGGTAGAGCGGGTGGACAACGATAAAATCGTGGACGCAATTTTAAGACGGATAACAGGTTACAAAAAGCCGAAAAATTTTTAAAATTTCCTCTTGACAAAAGGGGGGGCGTCTTTATATTCGGGATTTGCGAGTGGATGGAGTTGAGTTCTTTGAGAACGGAACAGTGGATGAGAGGAAGCCGGAAAGAAGCGGCCGAGCCCTACAGAACCGGTGATTCCGGAGCGTAGGGATCGGGTCAGGTTCAAAGTAGATAATAATCTATTTTGAATGGAGAGTTTGATCCTGGCTCAGAGCGAACGCTGGCGGCGTGCCTAATACATGCAAGTCGTGGGCGAAACCCAGATTCTATCTGGGGAGTAGACCGGCGAACGGGTGAGTAACACGTAGCTAACCTGCCCCCAAGTCCGGGATAACCCCGGGAAACCGGGGCTAATACCGGATGTGCCCATAGGGTCACGAAGGCGCTATGGGTAAAGGTGGCCTCTGCTTTGCAAGCTACCGCTTGGGGAGGGGGCTGCGGCCTATCAGGTAGTTGGTGGGGTAACGGCCCACCAAGCCTAAGACGGGTAGCCGGCCTGAGAGGGTGGTCGGCCACAGGGACACTGAGACACGGGTCCCACTCCTACGGGAGGCAGCAGTAGGGAATATTGCGCAATGCCCGCAAGGGTGACGCAGCGACGCCGCGTGGGGGATGAAGGCCTTCGGGTTGTAAACCCCTTTTGCAGGGGAAGAAACCTACGGGTTCGAATAGGGCCCGTAGCTGACGGTACCCTGCGAATAAGCGCCGGCCAACTACGTGCCAGCAGCCGCGGTAAAACGTAGGGCGCGAGCGTTGCTCGGAATCACTGGGCGTAAAGGGTCCGTAGGCGGGGCTACAAGTCGGGTGTGAAATTCCGGGGCTCAACCCCGGAGCTGCGCTCGATACTGTAGCCCTAGAGTCCGGAAGAGGGGGGCGGAATTCCCGGTGTAGCGGTGGAATGCGTAGATATCGGGAGGAACGCCGATGGCGAAGGCAGCCCCCTGGTCCGGTACTGACGCTCAGTGGACGAAAGCGTGGGGAGCGAACGGGATTAGATACCCCGGTAGTCCACGCCGTAAACGATGCAGGCTAGGTCTTGGGGGCACAGCCCTCAGGGCCGCAGGTAACCCGTTAAGCCTGCCGCCTGGGGACTACGGCCGCAAGGTTGAAACTCAAAGGAATTGACGGGGGCCCGCACAAGCGGTGGAGCATGTGGCTTAATTCGAGGCAACGCGAAGAACCTTACCTGGGCTTGACATCCCGGTGGTACGAACCCGAAAGGGGGAGGACCCAGGGACCTTGTGTCGCCTGGGAGCCGGGACAGGTGCTGCATGGCTGTCGTCAGCTCGTGTCGTGAGATGTTGGGTTAAGTCCCGCAACGAGCGCAACCCCTGCCGCTAGTTGCCACAGGGCCTTGTGCTGCTGGGCACTCTAGCGGGACTGCCCGGGTTAACCGGGAGGAAGGTGGGGATGACGTCAAGTCCGCATGGCCTTTATGCCCAGGGCTGCACACGTGCTACAATGGCAGGTACAATGGGAAGCAAACCCGCGAGGGGGAGCAAATCCTTAAAGCCTGCCCCAGTTCGGATCGGAGTCTGCAACCCGACTCCGTGAAGCCGGAATCGCTAGTAATCGCGCATCAGCCATGGCGCGGTGAATACGTTCCCGGGCCTTGTACACACCGCCTGTCACGCCATGGGAGCCGGCAACACCTGAAGGCGGTGAGCCAAGCCCGCAAGGGACAGCCACTGCCTAAGGTGGGGCTGGTGACTGGGGCGAAGTCATAACAAGGTAGCCCTACGGGAACGTGGGGCTGGATCACCTCCTTTCTTCGGAGCAAATGGCTTACCTCTCATCCCTGTTCCGTTCTCATTGACCATAACCGCCGTTCCTCAACGGTGGTTTTTTATACCTCCAATACTTAATATATTAAGCGCTCGTTAAACGATTTCCCTTGACTTCCATCTTCAACCTCACAAATTAAAAGCCGTAAAAATTTTAAGCATACCAGGAGGTTCCCTATGACTCAGGAAGAACTCCACCGCAAAATTGCAGAAAGAGCATACTTCTACTTCCTCCAGAGAGGGGGCGAACACGGACACGACCTTGACGACTGGCTGAGAGCAGAAAGAGAAATTCTCGCAGAAATGGAAAAGAAATCTAAACCCAAAGCACGCAGAACATCCTCACGGAAATCCACCACACGAAGAAAAACCACCAGAAAAAGATGACACCTACTCTATTCCGTATTTTTTGAGGCGGGTGTAGAGCATCCGGCGGGTTATACCCAGAAGTCTTGCGGCTTTGGATTTGTTTCCTCCGGCTTTTTCCAGCGCCGCCAGAAGCATCTTCTTCTCCAAGTCGGCAAGTGTGGTCTCCCCCGGAACCGGCAAGATGTCCTCCCCCGGCGGAATCTCCTCAAGTTCCGGCAGATGCTCCGGCAGTATATCCTTCCCGCCGGAAAGTATCAGCGCACGCTCAAGGATGTTCTCCAACTCCCGCACATTGCCGGGATAGTCATACCCCATCAGAAGTTCCATCGCCTCCGGGGAAACCTTCGCACTCGCACCACGGCGAGCAAGGTAATTTTCCACCAGAAGCGGAATATCCTCGCGGCGCTCCCGCAGCGGCGGAAGTTCAATCGGGAAAACAGCAAGGCGGAAATACAGGTCCTCCCTGAATTTTCTCTCCCGCACAAGTTGCTTGAGGTCCTTGTTTGTTGCGGCGATTATGCGGACATCCACGGGGATTGGCGTGGTGCCGCCTAAATGATACACCACCTTTTCCTGAAGAACCCGCAGAAGTTTCGCCTGCAGTGTGGGCGGCATCTCGGCGATTTCGTCCAGAAATAAGGTGCCGCCGCTGGCAAGTTCAAACATCCCCGGCTTGCGGCGGTCGGCACCGGTGAACGCACCCCGCTCATAG
>JAMOPH010000369.1 GCA_027064665.1 bacterium
GTTAGAGAATTTTGCGTTTCACGAAAACGGCGAGGATGTGGTTCCGCCGTCGCTGGAACTTCTCAACACCTGCCCCTCCGACAGCGGGCGGGTGGATATCGTTATGCTTTTTGATTTCTCCACGAGTATGGACGATGAGGTGAGAGACTTTTTCGGAGCGATTCCGTCGTTTGTTTCGGCGCTGGGGGCGATGGATTACAGGATTGCGGCGGTCGTGTTTGACGGCTGTCCGGCGGAGGATGACGGCGTTTGGCTGATAGTCCGCACCGATTTTCATTCGCCCTCCTGCCTGTATTCCCCATCGGGTCCCGACTGGTGGGCGACCAACCCCACCGAGTTCAACTGCCTTTTCAACGCAGTCGTGAATGACCTTTACACCTGGCCCCCCAGTGCGCGGGGTTCCGGCAATGAGGACCAATACGGCGCCATCATCCGCGCCAACGAGAACCTTGATTTCCGCGACGACGCTCTCAAGGTCTTCATACTATTCACCGATGAGCGCCCGATTGTAACCACTCCGCCGTGTTCCCCTGCCTGGGGTCCCGACGAAGCGAGCCTTAATGCCATAATAGAATACTGCCAGGAGAACGACATTATCGTTTTCCCGGTGACTCCCCACGACGGCGAGTTCGCCTATTATGCCCCCTATGAATCACCGGAGAGGAGATTCTACGAGGGATACTACGAACTGGGTCCTGCCACCGGCGGCGCCTGGTTCTACCTGTGGACCGACGATTATGACACCCTCGCCGCACAAATCGGGCTGGCGATTGCAAACCTTCCCTGCTGTTATCTGTTCCGCTACCGCGAGGAGCAGTTCTGCCGCGACCAGAACTTTCTCACGGTTGATGCTTTCCGCGGGGACACGGTCTATGGGCGCGGGGATACGGTCTATGCGCCGCCCTGCCCGGGGAAGGGGGAGTTTTTCTACCCTGCGCCCTGCGGCGGGATAACCACCTGTCCCCATCAGGGGGTGGCGCTTGCCCTTGTGGGCGAACCGGACTTCTTCGCCCCTATAGAATCCACCCTGGCGCTGTGGGTCTCGCCCGGGGGAAGATTTTCCACCGCCGATGACGAACTTACTTTCCGAAACGACACTTTAGAATATGTCCCGACGAACTCGTTCCACAACGGCGACACCGTGCGGGCGACGCTGGCTTCGGGGTTTGACACCGCCGGATGCCCCATAATTTCTGACACCTGCTGGTTTGTGGTGGACCTTCAGCCGCCGATTTTTGACAGTTTATACCCTGCGCCCGGCGAAACCGTCCAGACAGTGGATATCACCGTTCGTATGTTCATCTACGATTCGCTTGCCGGCGTGCGCTGGAGCGAGGTCGGTCCGGAGAATTTTGAGGTCTTTGTGGACGGTGTGCCCGCCGAATTTTCGGTCTACAGCGACCATCCGTTTATGTATATCCACGGGTTTGAGGTGCGCAACGGCGACAGTGTCCGGGTCTGCGCGCACAACATCCCCGACGACCCCACCTACGACTACTGCCCGCCGAATATGGCGGATACCTGCTGGACATTCTATGTCCTTGTGCCCTTCGGTCCGGTGGCACAAATCATAATTCCGTCCGAAAGCACAATCTCTGCCTGCCGGGACCAGCAGATATGGATTGCAATCACCGATACCGACGGCGTGGATTCCAACACAATCGTTCTGGTGATAAACGGCGACACTTTCACCTGCGCCGATGAGGAACTTTCGTTCAAGGACGACACTCTGCGGTTCTATCCGCCGGAGGGCTACTGGCACAACGGCGAGACGGTGCGTGTGCAGTTGATTCGCGCGGACGATATCTACGGCGCCGAACTGCAGAACCCCCTGAGTTGGGAGTTTTTCCTTGATTTCCAGCCGCCGGCAGCGACGATGACTCTCCCGCCCGACAGTTCGTGGGTTTTAGATGTTCATCAACCGGTTCAGATTGATTTTTCGGACAATCTGGCAGGGGTTGATGTCGCCGCGTGCACGCTTGTGGTTGATGCGGTGCGGTATCCCTTTGATGAGTTGGCGCCGGCGGTGGCGGACGACTCGCTTTCGGGAACGGTGAGTTTTGACCCGCAGAGGTTCGGCGTGCGGTGGTTCTACGGCGACACGATTTTGGTCGCGGCGCACCTGTGCGACAGCCCCGACACCTGCGGTCCAAACTGTGCGGAGTTTCTGTGGGTGTTCTATCTGCCGCCCACAGAGGGGTGTTCCCGCCTGCCGAATCCCTTCACGCCCAACGCCGACGGAATCAACGACCGGTGCGTCTTCACATTCCCGGGGATGTATTACCAATCCGGGACGGTGTATATATATGACATCCACAATGTGCTGGTGCGCCAGATTGAGGTCCCCGTCGGAATTGATGCGAAATCCTACGCAGTCTGGGACGGCACCGATTCGCGGGGGAATCCTGTCCCGCCGGGGGTGTATTTTTATGTGATAACCTGCGGCGGCGAGGCGGTCTGCAACGGCACAGTGACTGTGGCAAGGTAAGTTTGGGCGATTATAGTTGTTGGGCAGAAGGATTGGCTGATTTAATTTGGGACTTGAAAATTTTTCTTTCTACATTGTGGAGACAAAGAGATTGAAGAGGTCTCAAATCTTCAGCCAAAAGGTTCCAAGGCGAAACCTTATCAGGTAAAACAGGTTCGCAATGTGATCTTAAAGTATAAACTCGGGAGGTTATGATATGAATAATGATATGGATAAATATGAAGTAATTGTGTATTGGAGTGAGGAGGATAACGCATTTATTGCCGAGGTTCCTGAACTTCCGGGTTGCGCTGCAGATGGAAAAACTCGGGAGGAAGCGCTTAAAAATGTTGAAGTAATCATTAAAGAATGGATAGAAACGGCGCGGGAACTCGGTCGTCCCATTCCCAAGCCAAAGGGAAGATTGATGTTTGCATAGCAGAGATTGTGCAGGCAACTCTAATGGAGAACTCGGAATGAGAGTGGGGGTGTTCTTTTTTCCGCTATAGGAGAAAACGGGCGGGAAGGCACAGAGCCTTTTGAAGACTCACGGAATCGGGCGGACGACAACATACTCAAAAAATATCGCCATACTCATAAACAGAAATCCCAGAAACAGCGGAATCGCGTATAACTCCCGATAGCGCTTGAACTTTTTGACCTCAATTTTGGTCTTTTCCATCCGGTCAATCTGCTGGTAGATTTTGTGGAGTTTCTCCGAGTCGGTGGCGCGGAAATACTCCCCGCCGCTGACCTCTGCCACCTGCTTTAGGGTCTGCTCGTCAATCTGGACATCCATTGGGACATAGCGCGTGCGCCCGAAGGCATCCTGCACGGGATAGGGCGCCTTGCCCAGTGTTCCCATCCCGATGGAGTAAATTTTTATTCCCAGTGCCGCGGCGGCGTTTGCCGCTGTGACCGGATCCACTCTGCCGGTGTTGTTGCGACCGTCGGTGAGAAGAATTATCACCTTGCTTTTAGCCTTGCTTCTGCGAAGCCGGTTCGCCGCGGTCACTATCGCGTCGCCGATTGCGGTGCCGTCCTCAATAAGACCAACCTTGACCTGCTTTAGAAGTTGCAGGACCATCCTGTGGTCAATCGTGAGCGGGCATTGCGGGAACGCCTTTGAGGCAAAAATCACCAGTCCTATTCTGTCGTTTTCGCGCCCGGCGATAAACTGCGCCGCCTCTTTTTTCGCTGCCTCAATTCGGTTGGGCTTGAAGTCCATCGCCAGCATTGACGAGGAAATGTCCAGGGTAACGACGATGTCAATTCCCTCGGTGTAGATTTTCTGGAATTCGTTTCCTGCGCGGGGTCTTGCTGCGGCGAAGGAGAACAGCGCCAGTGCTATCGCCCACAGATGCGGCACCGCGCGCCACAGGGTAACCCGGAAAGACCTCTTCCACGCATCGCCGAACCGCGAGGTGACGGTGTAAATCATCGTAGGGGCGCGGAATTTCCGCAGAAAATAATAGCCCAGCGGAATCAGCAACAGCAACAACAGCCCCCACGGATTCGCCAGAATGAGTTTCCCGCCGACTATGTGTTCAACTGAAGACATCACACAAACTTATGCCCGGCGCCGCCGAAAGGCAATTGAAAAATCCTCTGGCGAAGCGCCCCCTTCGGTCTGCAAACAATGTTTGAACTTTTTTGATTTTGGGCTAAATTTTTCACGCCGCATTTTTACACCGCAGGCGGGAGGTCCGAATGAAGAAGGTGGCAATAGTTCAGGGGAGCCGGAGCGACAACGCTTACGGCGACGCCACGGCGCAGGTGCTTGATGAGCACGGAGTTCCGTATGACAGGTTTGTCATCTCGGCGCACCGCGACCCGGAGAAACTTGAGGAGTTCTGCCGAACAGCAGGGGAGAAATACGGTGTGGTGATTGCGATTGCGGGGCTTTCGGCGGCGCTGCCGGGTGTGATTGCCTCACGGACGAAAATCCCGGTCATCGGCGTGCCGGTGGATGCCGGTCCTCTAAACGGGATTGATGCTCTGCTTTCCATCGCGCAGATGCCCTCGGGAATTCCAGTGGCGTGTATGGGAATTGGAAAAAGCGGCGCAAAAAATGCCGCATATCTTGCGATAAGAATTCTGGAAACGAAATAACAATATTTGCTAAATGAAAAGAATTTTGCTTTGTGGTCGGTCCGTCGGGGGAGTTTTTCTTCGGCATTGACTTTTCCCGAGCGGGCTTGCGGCACGGGTTCTTGCGCAATATGGGGAGTTTTTTTCGCCGGGGAAGGTTCCCTTTTGTGTGGTGGCTGACCTTTGAACTGTGGCGGAGAGCGCCGGGATGATAAAGAGACTGATACAGAAAATTCGTGCCAGCAAAACAGCGTTCAGGATCGGGGTGATTCTTCTGATAATCAACCCGCCGATAGGGTGGATTGGGTTCGCCGTGGGGGGATACTTTGCGGAGAAATACCACAATCCGAAGTATCTCGGGATAGCCACGGTGGTGTATGGAATAACCTGGGGGATGGCGGCTGCGGGGGTGTTGCTCGCTGGACCGCGCGGGGTTTCGCTTGCGAAATCGTATTTGAAAAAATTGAGGGGCATTCTGCGGCGCCGCAGAGAAAATACCGCCAATTCTGACGATTCCCCTCATTGAGGATTACTTTTTCTGTCGCTTCCTTCTGGACAGCGGGACATATGTATAGACAATCCTTTTTACCGTGCCTGGCGAAAGTTCGCCGCGGGTGAGTTTGGCGATTTCCTCAAAGCACTTTTTCGCAGTATAGCCCTGTTTTCTGTAGTATTTGTAGAGTTTTTGAATTTTTCTGTTTCGCTCGTCCAGATATTGTTGTCTCGTTCTCATTGAACCACTCCTTTGATAGGGTTCGCATAATTTTTGTGATGTAAGGGGTTGCCAGCCCCTGCGTTTTCTGGACAAAATTCTCAAGAGTTGGGGATTTGAGCCCGATCTGAGCCCATCTGTCGGGATAAATTGAGACCAGCACTACCTCGCCGCGGTTGAGTTGTTCAAAAAGTTCAACGACTTTTTCCGGCGGCAGGCGCTGGATTTCCATCACGCTGACGAACCGCCGCCTCTTTCTTTTCTTTTTCATCGTTCCCTCCCTTTTGGTTGACAGTTTAACTGGGATAATTATCTTTTTCACAGAACAAACGACGGAGGCGGTGATGCTTGAGGAACTTGAAGGCGCACGGGTGATTATGACAATTCTAAATCCCGGGATGCAGGACAGGCAACTTCGCCCAAAAGTTCAAACACTTGAAAACGAGCCGGTGGTTGTCGTGGCGAAGGTGGTTGATGTTGACGAACTGGGGATATGGATTGAACACGCCGATTATCCCTTCACAGACCCGGTGACCAACAAATTCCGCAGGGAGAAGGCTTATGTCCTTGTCAGGTATGAGAATATCGCCTCAATCGCCTATTTCCCAAATCTTCCCAAGGCAAAGCCCGAGGAGGAACACAGAATCGGATTTGTTGACCTTGCCGAGGAATGAAAAAATATCTTGTCAAAGAGCGAGGGTAACATTATGTTACATTGCAAATATAGAGATGGGGTTGGAGTTTGGCAAGAAGAAAATGTAGCAGAATGTAACAACTATAATTATGACGCTTAATCAAGTTTTTGGAAAAAATTTAAAATTCCTGCGTTATGCGGCTGGTGTTGCGGTGCGCGGCAATGGATTTACCCAGCAGGAAATTGCAAAGTTTTTGGGCGTGTCAAGGAAAACGGTGGTTTTCTGGGAAAGTGGGCAGGTGCCCTCGCGGGCAAAACTTGCGTTTATGTGTGAGTTTTTCACGCGCCGGCTGGAACTTGAGGAGCCCCTCTCCCCTCAGGACCTTCTTGAGAAGAACCTTGAGGATGAGTTTTTGGTGATACCCGAGCGCGCCGAGGTTCGGCGGGTGCCGCCAGAGCAGAAAAAAATGCTTGGCAGTATTTTTGCCCGCGCCGCCGAACTTGACCCCGACGACCTGCAGAAAATTCTTGATATAATTGATTCACTGACGGAAAAAGAAAAGTAGTTTTACGAAAATTTTGACCAACCCAAAAGAAAAAGCCCCCGTATAAGGCTGTGAGAAGAAAAAACTGCTGTGTTAGCCTTGTTTCCCGATCAATTTACAGTTCCAGTTTCTCCTTTCCGCGCTGGCGGCGGATTTTCATACCCTCGCGCAGAGGCGTGATACAGGTCCGCACATTGGGAATCCCGTCAACCACCATAAGGCACGAGGAACACCGCCCTATGGCGCAGTAAAACCCCCGCGGACGATTATGCCGCAGAGAATAGCGATAGACCTTAATCCCGTTGTCGTGCAGAGCCGCGGCAATCGGCTCGCCCTCATATCCGTAGAGCGTGCGCCCCTCAAACTCAAACGCAACTTTCCGCCCGCGCTTGAACTCAAGTATGGGATGCTGCTCTATCCTCATCGCCCCCTCCTTTCAGGATACTAAAATAATTTCGTCCCCGGTGAAAATGCAACACTTTTCGTCAATACGCTCCCTTGCCCGAAATCACCGCCGGGATTGTCTTGAGCAAAATTTTTATGTCCAGCCACAACGACCAGTGCTCAATGTAGTATATATCCAGTTCAACCATTTTCTCAAAAGGC
>JAMOPH010000370.1 GCA_027064665.1 bacterium
AATGTGGCATACTGGCTTGCGCGGGCGGGATGGCGTATCCGTGCAATTTACAGCAGAACCACCGAATCGGCGCAGAAAGTGGCGTTTAAGATACCCACCGGTGTTGCGCAAAATCTGGAGCAGGTGTTTCGGAAATGCGATGCGGTTTTTTTGACGGTGCCGGAAAGAGCTCTCCCGGAAATTCTGGAGCAGGCGGCGGAGATGCGGTATCATCGGGCAAAGATTCTGGTGCATATGTCCGGTATTTTGCCCTCCCGTGTCCTTGAACTTGCGGGTCTTGAGTTTTTCCGTGTGGCGATTCATCCTCTGGCGGGAATCCCGCCGCTGTCCACGGACAGAAACCCCTTTGAGGGCGTGTTTTTCAGCATTGAGGGCGACAAAATAGGGATGGATTTCGCCAGAAGTGTGGTTCTGTCTCTGGGCGGGCGTTTCTGGGAGATTGACCCCGATAAAAAACCCATATACCACTCTGCTGCGGCGGTGGGCGCTAATGCTATCTTTGCGAATATCGCTGTGGCGGAGAGACTGCTTGCCGAGGCAGGATTCTCCCGGCAGCACCTTCGGGAATCTGTGGCGAAACTTATAGAAAATTCGGTGAAAAACTACCTTGCCTTCGGCATACCGGAGGGGATAACCGGTCCTCTCACCCGGGATGATTATGCCACCCTTATGGCGCACATAAAAGTGTTGAGCCAGACCCCGTATTTCGGGATGTTTGTTGAATCTATGCGGGTCTATGCGCAGTTGCTTGGGAAAAGCGAGATTTTTGAGAGCATTTTAGAGGATGCCGTAGGGGGGGAATAATCATTCTTTCCGCGGCGTTAGAATTAAGATGGTGATTATCCATAGAATTATCACCACCACACCGGCGGTGATTCCGTTGTAGATATAAAATTTGTTGCCCGCTGCTGCGAGATTCTGCGATACATACTTAAATCCCTGCAATAAAATCAAAGAAGAGATGTAGAACATAACATTGTCTTTTAGTAAATCCTTGATTAAAAACCACGCAAATGTGATAATAATACCAGTTTTTGCTGCTGACCATAGAAGTTCTGGGATAGTTTTGCCATTTAGAGAAAGCATTATCCCCGCGCCAAGCACGAGTGCAAACAGTTTCCAGTTTGGGGTTATTTTTTTAGTTATGACGGAGTATAACACAAAACCTATTGGCAGAATCATAAGGCAGGCTTTCAAAATCGGGTTTAGCACGCCGATAAAAGGTAGAAAAGTATCGTAATTTTCCGGGAGAACAATGGGTATTTTCGCTAAGGGAAGATTAAATTTCATTTCAAGGAATCTTATAATTGCGTTTATGCCGGCAATTGCGCCAAAAGTTGCCGCCGAGACGAAAATTTTGTCCGTATATGGGATTTTTACGAGAAGTTTTCGCCTGAATTCCGTGCTTGCGAAAACACCGACCGCCACAAACGCCCCAATTCCGAGAAATATCAGAGAGATTAACTTGGTAATAATTTGAATGGTCAGAAATCTATTGAGCGGAAATGCAGTGTAGTAGTCAACAAAAATCGTTGGAATTGAGTTGATGTCCTGAATTAGTGCATTTATAATCGCGATAATTCCTGCCCACATTGCGAGTTTATAACTAAATGTTCCCCGCCCAACCGCTTTTACCAGCGCAATTATGATTAGAATAACAATAGCGGCATATATCAAAAACTGGATTAACCCCTGTAGCACGGTCCAGGCGGTGCGTTTTGAGCGCCATCTGTCCCATTCCTCGGGGCATTTTAGGAACAATACACCTGTAGAGGGTCTGTCGCCCAGCACCTCAACGCTCAGGCGCTTGTGTGCCTGCCCAATAGAATCCGGTGACTGCCAGGTGAAATAGTGGTCTGTGCGCGCCGGACGCTTCTGGGTGGTCTTGGAAATCAGTTCCCAGTTCAAAATTTCACCCTTGCCGTAGCGCCGCAGAAAGTCTTTCGCCAGCGCAAAGGCAGAATCCTGCGGGATGGATGCTCCGCTGTCGGATTCCTCAAGGCTGTGCGAAAGCGACTGAATCTCCCCGCCCGGTCTTATGCACAGGTTGTATTCCTCCTTTTTTTCCGGGATGAAAAACCTCACGCGCCAGTAGTAAAGCGGTTCCCATTTGCCCTCGCCGTAGAGACTTTCCACGCAAGCCCAGCCGCACTGCTGATATGGATATAAAAGTTCCTTTTCCGCGGGCGCCTGCGAAAAATATGTCACCACCCGGAAACTGTCCGGCGGGATGTTCTCTTTTATCAAGCACTCTTTGGCGATTTTTTCCGCCTGTGTCCGGGTAATCTCCACCGATTGGTGGGGATAATTCGGCGCCAGCGCAGCGATAATCAATCCAGCCAGACCAATTATTCCCCACACAATCTTTTTCCGCCTTGGTATTCCCCCATACGATAGCGGAATTTCCGGTGGTTTCTTTGCAACAGTTCGCTGGACGGGAGTAATTTTGTCGCGGTTTTTGGCAAGTTCGCGCTCTGTGCCGAACAGATACCCGACACCGACAAGCGCCGCCGGGAAAATCAGAACAATCGCGGCAAAAATTATATTTAGTGTATCCCCTTGATTGAAAATTATAAGCGATGTCAGCCCGGCATCTATTAGAAAATGCCAGGTTATATTAGCCACTATTGAGTATTTGAGCATAATCACGCCGGCGGCGATGCCGATAAGACCGACCTCAACGCCGCGAGCCCATCCGGGCTCCTGGGGGTAGTTGCTGTGGAGAAATCCCCATATCAAAGCCGGCAGAATCACACCGACCACACGGCTTTTGAAAAGTTTGGAGAAATACGGCACGCCGAACATACGGAACATAAAATCCTCCGAAAGCGATGCCGTCACGCCGATTCCGAGGGCGAAAACCCACGGCAGATAGGAGGACATAAGATTGGAGTAGTTGGTGTCCGGCGGCGCCCAGATTCCTATTTTCCGCCCGAAAACATAGTAGAACACCACAAATCCAATGTGTGCCAGCGCAAACAGATATCCCACCAGAACGCCGGTGGCAAATCTTTTGGTTCGCCAGCCCGAGGGGGAGAAAAGGTCGGGCAGATAGTAGGAATCCGGCAGGTATTCCCTGTAAATTCTTTCTCCCGCCACGGCGGCTATAAAAATTATCACTCCCGTCAGTGCCCCGTTAACTATGGCGCCGATTATCTGGTTTAGCACAAATCCCGTAAAACTTGATGTGGTGGGATATCCCTCAAGAAGTATGGGAAACATATTGAGTTGCATAGCGGCGTCGGCGAAAAATCCCACCAGCCCGAATGCCAGCCCGAATTTTATCGCCAAGTCCCGGCGGCGGAAGGAATGCAGAAGATATCCCAGCATCAAAAGCACCACAACCACGGCGAAAAACTGCGCCACATTTTGAAACAGATGATTTTCACTGCGGTTTTTCTCATACTGGCGCATCCATTCCTCGGGGATGTGCAGAAAATGAGAGAATTTTCCGACTTTGTCGCCCCACACGCCGATTTCAATCCACTCTTTCGCCTCGCCTAACGACCAATCCTTCCGCTGATAGGTGAACCAGTAATCCCGCCGGTTGGGGCGTTTCTCCGAGGAGGATTTTTCTAATTCAAACTCCTCTGTGCTGTATCCTAACGATGCTAAAAATGAGTCGGCGATTGCCCTTGCGCTGTCCTCGGGAAGGTCTGCGCCGGAAAGCGTCTCCGGAATTGTGTGCCGGAAATATGCCAGTTTGCCGTCATCGGGGCGGATGCCTATTGCAAACTCCTCCTTCTGGAGAGGCACGAAATACCGCTTATGCCAATACCAGAAGGGAATCCCCGGTTTTTGAAACAGCGCCAGAAGTGTGTCCCGTGAGAATTCTTTGTCGGCGTAAATCATTGCGTCCGGGGAGGAAGCCATCAAAATCACGCTTTTGAACTTTTCGGGGTCGGCGCCGAACTCTGTCAGCAGACTGTCCAGTTGTGCCGACGCCTGCGCCTTTTTCACATTTATCGGGATATTTATCTGGGGAAATGCCCTGTAGAAATTGTGGAAAGAATAAATCGCCCCGCATACCGCCAGAAGAAAGATGATTATAAGTCCGACCTTTTCGCTTTTGCGCATTTGCGTCCTCCCACCGAATAAAATAATTTGTGGTTTTTGCGTTTCCAAATTAAATTGTAGAGGGGAGAACTATGAGAAAACTTGTGCCATTCATATTGGTGCTGTGGGGTTTGGCGTTTGGCGGGAAGTATGTTGCCGAGTTTTTGGAAATTGGCGTTGGTGTGCGTGCCGCAGGACTTGGAGGCGCGTATGTCGCCGCCGGCGAGGACGCCTCCGCATTCTGGTGGAACCCCGCATCGCAGTCCAGAAAAATAACGCCGCAGATTTATCTTATGCACTCGGCGCTGTATGGCACGCTGTATCAACTTGATGCTCTCGCATATCGGGACAAACTTTTCGGGCGGTATCTCGCCGCCTCGGTGATGAGGCTTGCCACCGACGATATTCCCTTCACCCGGGAAGATGGCTTCTACGATTACGGTCCCGACGGTATTCCCGGCACTGGGGACGCTGGCGAGGGCAACGGTGTATGGGACCCCGGCGAGCCGGTTGACGCTTCGGCGGTGGATATGCGCTCTGAGGGCGATTATGCCCTTCTGGCGGGGGCGGCTTTCCCTGTCTCTCCGAATTTCGCCTGGGGAGTTTCCCTCAAACTTCTCCATCAGAACATCGGCGGATACAAAAATTTCGGCATCGGCGCAGATCTGGGATTTAGATACACTCCCAAGCCCGACCTTCGCCTCGGGCTGACTGTCCTTGATATAACCGGGACACATCTTTCGTGGAGCACGGGATTTGTTGAGAGCAAACTTCCCTCGCTGCGTGTGGGGGCGGCATATACAAAACCGCTCTGGAAAGACAAAATTGAACTTCTGACCACCGGCGACCTTGAGATACGCTTTGAGGGCGAGGGCTCATCGGCGCTGATTTCGGTCTCGCCCATAAGCATAGACCCTCATCTGGGTGCGGAGGTTTCGCTGTGGCAACACTTTTTCGCCCGCCTTGGACTTGACCGCACCGATTTCTGCGCCGGCGCAGGGCTGAAAGTTTCCCGCTTCACGCTGGATTACGCCTTTGTGATGTCATCAATAGATTATGTCCACCGGGTCAGTCTGACCGTGGATTTCAATCCCCGCCTGCCGCCGGGTGTGCAGGGAGGGAAATAGCGTGTTGCCGATGAGCCGAAAGGACTTTTATTTTCTCTTCAACCTACGCCGATAAATTCAACGGGTGCATTGAAGGGGGAAATTATGAAAAAATTCGCCGACAGGGTGCTTTCTTTCGGGCAGTCCACAATAGATAGTATGACTGCGCTGTGTTTTGAGCACAAAAGCCTCATTCTTGCCGCCGGCACTCCCGGCTTTGACACGCCGGAATATCTCAAGCAACTGGCGAAAAAATACATTGACCGCGGGCACAACCAATACACCGTCAACCGGGGGAGCAGGCGTCTTCGCCGGGCGATTGCCGAAATCTGGAGCGAGCCTGTGGGCAGACAACTTGACCCCGAAGCCGAAATCACAATAACCTGCGGCGCCACCGAAGCACTTCTGGCGGTGGCGATGGCTGTGGTTGACCCCGGCGACAGGGTTATCGTCCTTGAGCCGTTCTATGAGAATTTCAAAAATATCGTTCTGCTTTCGGGCGGGATTCCAGATTTTGTGCCCCTTGTTCCGCCCAGATGGGAACCTGATTTGCGGGCACTTCGCGAGAGAGCCCACGGCGCCAAGATGATTATCGTCAACTCGCCGCACAATCCCACCGGGACTGTGCTTGACGAAGATATCCTCGCCGAAATCGCCAGAATCGCCGTGGAGAACGACCTGTTTGTCCTCTCGGATGAGACCTACCGCGGGATGGTGTTTGACATAGAAGAGCCCAGTTCCCTCGCCTCGTTCCCGGGGATGGCGGAAAGAACCGCCGTGGTGTCGTCGTTTTCCAAGATAATGACCGCCACCGGCTGGCGCGTGGGATTTTTCATCGCGGCGCCGGAGTTCACCGCACAAATTCGCAAGGTGCACGATTTTGCCTCAATATGCGCGCCGGCACCATTTCAGGATGCTGTGGCGGAATTTTTGACCTCCGAGGAATTCCCCAAATTTTTCCGCGACCTTATGGATGACTACCGCAAAAAGCGCGACACTTTGACCTATGCTCTCAAAATCGCCGGATTTGATTTTGCGATGCCGCAGGGGGCGTATTATGTTCTGGCGGATTTTTCGCGCATAAAGCCCGAATTTGACGACTACCAGATGGCAGAATTTATGGCGCGGGATGTCGGCGTGTGCGCTGTGGGCGGGCGCGCATTTTTCGCCACCGAAAGGGGAAAACATTATCTGCGCTTTTCCTTCGCCCGCAAGTTTGACGAGATAAATGAGGCGGCAGAAAAAATCTCTGCGATGGCGGGAAAGTTGTGATTTTATATCGGTTTCTCGGGAGGGTTATATCGCTTCATCAGGTTCCGTGTGGATATTTATAATTGTGTTTTCGCCGAAGCGCTGGCGAAGACGGGATTCTATTTCATCGTTTATGCGGTGAGCCTCAAGAACCGTCATATCCGGCGGGACGCGAATGTGGACATCTATGGCGATTTTGTTCCCTATTTTTCTGGTGCGAAGACTGTGAGGGTTCCGCGCACCCTCAACGCCCTCAATTATGCGCAGGATTTCCCGTTCCGTGTTTTCGTCAAGGGATTGTTCCATAAGTTCTCCGATGCTTGGGGCGATGATTTTGTATGAGGCGCGGATGATAAACGCCGAGACCACCAGCGCCGCTATAGGGTCAAGGACTGCCCAGCGGGGACCTAAAATCATCGCGCCGCCTATTCCCACAAGCGCCGCCACCGACGAAAGGGCATCAGAGCGGTGATGCCACGCGTTTGCCACCAGCGCGGAACTGCCTATCCGCCGCCCGACCGCGATGGTGTAGCGGAAAATCCCCTCTTTCAGAACGATGGAAATCACTGCGGCGGCAAGA
>JAMOPH010000371.1 GCA_027064665.1 bacterium
AAATGAGTGAGGCTGTAATAAGCCATTATCCCAAGAAACATCGGGCACTGATAGACCGCCTGTTTGATTGTGTTTATATCAAAATGGGTGTTTATATATGTGACGGCTAATTTATAGTCCCTGTGGGCGTAGGCGTCGGGGCAGATATTTTCGCAGGGCAGGGCAACAGTCTGCGAGGTATCGTAGGGGAAACACCCCTCATCAACCACGCCGTTGAGGGCGAAATACTCATAGGGGAAATTTCCGCCCTCGCATCCGAAATAATTGGTATCGCAGGAGACAAGTTCCTGCTCCGACAGATCTATCGGCAGAAGCGGAAGGTCTGAGTAGATTTTCACCGCCGACTCAAACTGCGCCACTGCGGCGAAAGCCCAGCAGGAATTGCAGTAGTATTGATTTTTCACCGATGTGATGTAGTTGTGTCCGTTCACACTGCGCCAGTCAAATTTTGCGGGGAGTTGCTCGGTTCTAAACCGTGGCGGCAGTTGGTCGGAAACCAGCGAATCGGGAAGACGAACGGGAACAAATCCCGTCGGATGAGGAAACTTCCCCTGCGCAAAAATCGGCAGTGCCACCAAAATTATGGCAACCGCCAAAATTTTTCCCGTCCACTTTATCATTTTGTGCCCATATCAGTTTGCCGGCGCCTCAACGACTATGTCTATATTTTTGAGTTTGTAGGGCGAACTTGATATCGGTTCGGCGGGGAAAAATGTGTATTCCGTCTCCGAATACAGGACGCCGCTGGAGATAAGCCCATCAAGGTAGAGCGCAATATCGTTGGCGACTTTTTTGTATTCCTCGCTGGTGTAATATATATGTGGTTCTCCGGAGTCTGCGCCGTTTATTATGCTAATTATATTCAGGTCGGAGTTCCATTCGGCAAGTTTTTCGGCGACCTTTTTCGCAAAACCCTGCGCCGGGGCGGCGGCTTTATCCGACGAGGTATTCAGGACAATCACACGGATTTTACCCTCCTGTCCTTTCTGCCCGGGAGTGGATATATTCAGCGATGCGCCCGGGGCGGGTCCGGAGGGCGAGGCGCCTTTTATTGTGTTCACCATCGGGACAATGCGATAGATATCAAAGTCACCATCTAAATTTGCGCAGCAGTAGATATATTCTTTCCCGTCGGCGGTTTTTGCCCAGTCGGGCATAGTTATAACGGCATTGGGCTCAAGAGTTTCCTGAATTATGGTGCCGTTGTTCACATTTATTATGTAGATATTGACTGGGGTTGGGGTATTAGGTCTTGCATAGGCGTAGGCGATCCAGTTCCCGTCGGGGGACCAGTCCGGGGCGAACTCATCGCCGGGCTCTGAGGTTATCTGGCGGAAATTTATAAGTCCCTGCGCCGGGTCGTAGTCGGCGACGAAAATGTCCCAGCCGGTAGTGGGGTTCCACGCAGAGTAGGCAATCATCTTGCCATCGGGGCTCCAGCGGGGATAGAGTCCCGGGACCGCATTCATAACCACCGATTCCCCGGCTGGCTGGATTGCAATCATAAAGTTGCCCATAGCGCTTGCCGGCGGCGGGACATCGCCGTATCGGGTGGGCGGAAACCCCGGAAACGGACTGTTCAGATTCCCCGAGGTGACAAAAACCACATCGCCGTTGACGGACACATCGGGCATAACGGAAAAATTGTAGTTGTTCTGGACCAGTTGGGTGCCGTTGGCGGAATTTAGGGGCACCGCCCAGATGGAATAGGTGGTGAAATTGTTTGCGACAATCACCTGCCGTTCGTAGGCGATTTGAGCGGAGTTCGGGAACCACGAGGGATACTGGTTGTCTATCTGCGGACCCTGACCGGTGGTGGAAAGCATAGCATTTTTGCCGTCAACAGTGGCAACACGGATATTTGCCACCGGGAACGGACCGTTGAGTTTGAGGTCAACATAAGCCAGCCGGGTGCCATCGGGCGAGACCCGCGGGCACAACTCGTGGTCGGGGTAGTCGGTCACCTTGAATATCGCATTTCCCTGCGCCAGCAGAAGCGCAGACACCCCAAAAATCACCCAGAAAACCTTTCGCATATCTCCCTCCTTTATTCTCCCAACAGGTTCAAATCTAATTTACGCCAAAACCCGACTTTATATCAACCTCCACACCAAATTTCTGCGACCGCCGATTTTTATTTCATCGTATCCTCGCTCCGCAGTGCTCCCGGAATTTGCTCACTCCTTGGCATCCTTGGGAAACTCAAAGGAGACATTGTGCCCGCAGGGGGTAACCAAAGAGCAAGGGGGTTTGAGTTCGCCGGTGCCTTTCAGTTGCAGTTCTTTCTGCGAGGAACCCCAACCCCACGAGGAATTTGAATACCCTCCCCAGTAGTTTCCGCCGACACCACCGGTCCAGCCGTAATTGCCGGCGGCAAAGCCCGTGGCAGTGATTCCCTTTGAACAACTTGCGCAGGTCTTTGAGTCCTTTTTGAGTTCCTCCATAGTAGCCCGGGCAAAGACCTCCTTCCAGTTGTCAATACACACACAGCCCAAGACCACACATTTTGTTGCCACTAAATCCCCATAACTGACCTGAACATTGTATCTTCCCGGCTCAAGGTCGGGGATAATCACCACCTGCGTGCCGAATTTCACGGGGAACCGCTTGGTTATTTTGATTCCACCCGGACCGAAAAGTTCCACCGTGCCGAAATCCGAAAGATACGGTGCTATGGGGTCTTTTATCTTTATCTGGATTCGCATATCGCAGGTGCGGTTTTTGGGCTTTGCCTTCTGCGAGACAGCGGAAATTTTGCTCTTTTCGGAAGAGGAGTGTCGGGACAGAACTGCGGAGGAGGAACATCCCCAAAAAGCCCCCACTGCGAGGGAAACAAAAACCATAACAACTATCCCCTTGACTCTCAACCAGTTATATCTCATTACTTACCCCGCGTTCCAAAGTCTTTCAAATAATATATTGATGTTGATTGCAAAAAAGTCAAGAATAAATTTTGTGCAATTTAAGAGATTGACTTATACTTGTTGATGAGATAAAGTTAATCAAAAAGGTGGGTGAGATATGAACTACCCAAATCTGGCGCCGATTCTTAAAGGACTTCGCCTTTTGATAATTGATGTTGACGGGGTTCTGACTGCGGGCGGGATAATCTACAACACCGCCGAAGAGGAGCAGAAAATTTTTGATGTCAAAGATGGTCTGGGGATAGTTATGCTCGGCGGGCTTGGAATTCAGACTGCGATAATAAGCGGTCGGGAGTCGGAAATAGTGAACCGGCGGGCGGCAGAACTGCGCATTGACTATGTCCTTCAGGGATACCCGATAAAACTTCCGGCGTATGAGAAACTCAAAAAGATGACCTCACTTCAGGATTCGGCGATAGGTTTCATCGGCGACGACCTTATAGACCTTGATGTTATGCGGTATGTTGGTTTTGCGGTGGCGCCTGCGGATGCCCATCCGGCGGTGAAAAAAATCGCCCACTATGTGTGCCGAAACAGAGGCGGTTCCGGCGCAGTCCGTGAGGTGGTGGACCTTATCATCGCATTCCGCCTCGGCGAGTTCGGTGCTATGAACTATATCCCGCCCATCATCCTTGAACACTGGCAGGATGTTATCTGGGAAAGAGAGAAGGAAAAATAAATTTATCGCTTGACTTAACAGGCAGATTGGTTATTATGAAAACTTAAAATAAAAAGCAACAGGAGGAGCGATGGAAAAGGAAAGGAAGCAGGAAATCATCAAACAGTTCGCCCGGCACGAAAAGGATGTCGGCTCACCGGAGGTTCAGGTCGCCATTCTGACCGAAAGAATCAGGGAATTGACCGAGCATTTCAAAAAGCATCCCAAGGACAACAATTCCAAGCGGGGATTTTTCATTATGATTGGGCGGCGCAAAAAACTTTTGAACTATCTCAAGCGCAAGGACTACAACCGCTACCGCGAGTTGATTGCCAGATTGGGACTGAGGAAATAAAAATTTTGTCAAGGAGCAAGAAGGTATTATGGGCGTTACACGAGTATCCACGAATATAGCGGGCACCGACCTTATAATAGAAACCGGCAAACTTGCCAAGCAGGCGGACGGAGCAGTCTGGGTGCAATCTGGCGGGACTGTGGTATTGGTTACTGCAGTTTCTGCGCGGGAGCAGGCACCCTATCAGGGATTTTTCCCTTTGACTGTGGAGTATCGCGAAAGAGCCTACGCCGCCGGAAAAATCCCCGGCGGTTTTTTCAAGCGCGAGGGCAAACCCTACGACCACGAGGTCCTCAGAGCCCGGCTGATTGACCGCCCTCTCCGCCCGATGTTCCCCGACGACTACAACTACGAAACTCAGGTCATCGCCTATGTGGTCTCCTACGACCAGTTGAACGAGCCTGATGTTCTGGGCATTGTCGGGGCATCGGCGGCGATTGCAGTGTCGGATATACCGCTCAAAAATCTTTTTGGCGCGGTCCGGGTCGCATACATTGACGGCGAATACATTGTCAATCCCGTGGTCACCGACCGGGAGAGAGCGCAGTTGGACATCGTCGTCGCCGGCACCGGCGAGGACATCATTATGGTTGAGGGCGGCGCATTTGAGGTGTCCGAGGAAATCCTTGCGGGCGCGCTCAGTGTCGCCAAGGATGAAATCAAAAAAATTGTGGCGCTACAGGAAGAACTCCGCGAAAAAGCCGGAAAGCCCAAGCGCCAGTATGAGCCGCTTGTCCCGCCCGAGGGGCTCGCCGAGGCTGTTGAGGAATTAGCCGGCGACAGAATCGCCGACATTATAAATCATCCCCGCAAGCAGGACAGAGTTGCCCTCAGGCGCGAGATAAAAAAGTTTCTGGCAGAGCAACTTGCCGAGCGTTTCCCCGACTCCGAGCCGTTCATCGCCCTTGAGGTTGAGGAGTTGGAGAAGAAATTTATGCGCCAGCGGATAGTCAACGAGGGCAGGCGCATTGACGGGCGCACTCCCACCGAAATCCGCCCGATTTCAATTGAGGTGGGGATTCTGCCCAGAGTCCACGGGTCGGCGCTGTTCACCCGCGGAGAGACGCAGGCTCTTGCCGCGCTCACCCTCGGAACCAAACTTGACGAGCAGAAAATTGAGGACCTTGAGGGCGAATCCTACAAGAGTTTCCTTCTGCACTACAATTTCCCGCCGTTCTGCGTGGGAGAGATAAAGCGGCTGGGAAGCCCCGGTAGACGCGAAATCGGACACGGACACCTCGCAGAGCGCGCACTGACGCCAGTTATCCCTGCGGAAGAGGTCTTCCCCTACACAATCCGCATCGTGTCCGACATTCTGGAATCCAACGGGTCGTCATCAATGGCGACGGTGTGTGCGGGAAGTCTGTCGCTGATGGATGCCGGCGTGCCAATCAAAGCGCCGGTGGCAGGAATCGCTATGGGACTTATCAAAGAGGGCGATAAATTCATCATCCTCTCCGACATTATGGGCGATGAGGACCACTACGGCGATATGGATTTCAAGGTTGCCGGCACCGCCGAGGGAATCACCGCATTCCAGATGGATGTGAAAATCCCGGGGATTCCGCTTGAGGTTCTCAAACAGGCACTTATGCAGGCAAAAGAGGGCAGGGAATTCATTTTGAGCAAGATGAACGAGGCGATATCCGTTCCTCGCCCGGAACTTTCGCCGCACGCCCCAAGAATCACCACAATTCACATTGACCCGAACAAGATCGGCGACCTCATCGGTCCCGGGGGCAAGGTCATTCGGGGAATACAGGAGGAGACCAACACCACAATTTCAATAGAGCCCGACGGGACGGTGTTTGTGTCGGCGCATTCGGCGGAGGATATGGAGAAAGCCCTCAAGCGAATTGAGGAGATAACCCACATCCCAGAGGTGGGCGAGGTGTATGAGGGCACGGTGACCAGAATCACCGCCTTCGGGGCGTTTGTCAGAATCACGCCGTCGGTGGAGGGACTTCTGCACATCTCCGAAATCACCCATCGCCACATTGACCGGGTTGAGGACTACCTCAAGGTGGGCGAGAAGGTCCGGGTGAAGGTCATTGATGTGGAGAAGGACACCGGCAAGATAAGGCTTTCCCGCAAGGCGCTTATAGTCCGTGAGGGCGGACCGCCCGAACGCAGACGCGACGACCGCAAACATCCCAAAAACCACCGGAGATAATTGAAAATCGCCCGATGGAACTCTCAAGCCCCAAGAAGGGGGCTTTTTTTTTTCAGATATCAAGCCCCAGCAGAAAGACCTTTAATTCCCGAAATTCAGTGGTCAATATGACCTGTCCACGATGAAATCGGCGAGGGCGAAGAAGAAGGAATTGTCTCTGTCGGGCGGAAGCGCCGCCTTGGCGTCGTCGCAAAGTTTCCGGGCAATCTGACGGGACCTCTCCAGTCCCACCGCCCTCGGATAGGTTGCCTTGTCAAGTTGGAGGTCGGAGCCGATGTCCTTGCCCAGTTCCTCCTGATTCCCCACGATGTCAAGGATATCGTCGGTAATCTGGAACGCCAGCCCGATATTGGTCGCATAGCGGGTGATGGCGTCAAGGGTTTTTCTATCGGAGCGTGCTAAAATTGCGCCAACTCTTGCCGATGCCGCAAACAGCGCCGCAGTCTTGCGAATGTGGATGTTTTTCACATCCTCCTCGGAGACCGGTTTGCCCTCGCCCAGAACATCCAGCACCTGCCCGCCCACAAGTCCGTCGGTGCCGATGGCTTTTGCCACCTCACGGACAACACGGGCATTGCCGTATTTCGCCAGAATCTCAAACGCCAGCGCAGAAAGGGCATCGCCGGCAAGAATTGCAACAGCCTCGCCGAAAACCCGGTGGCAGGTGGGCTTGTTCCGGCGGAAATCGTCGTCGTCCATCGCGGGAAGGTCATCGTGAATCAGGGAGTATGTGTGAATCAACTCAATTGCGGACGCCACGGGGAAAATCCTTTCGCTTTTCCCTCCAGCCCAGCGGTGGGTCATAATCGCAAGGACGGGGCGAAGTCTTTTCCCGCCGGCAAAAACCGAATACCGCATAGCACGGTGAATTTCCTGC
>JAMOPH010000372.1 GCA_027064665.1 bacterium
GCGCCGATTCTGGTGAGTCCGGACCCTGCGCCCGGCGCGACTAATGTGCCCATCTCCTCGGCAATCTGCTTCAACATCATTGACGATGTGGGCGTGGATACCACAAGTCTTCAGGTGTGGCTCAACAGCGCTGATGTGACCGATGGTTTTGAAATTGCCGAAATCCTGCCCAACGGATACCGTTTCTGCTATGACCCGCCGGGATTTTTTGACCTCTACACTGATTATGAGGTGCACATCAGGGTTTCCGATATTGACGCCACCCCGCACGAACTTGACACATCATATACCTTCACCACCGGTGGTTTCTGCGGTCCGTCCTTTATGCTTGACCTTGTGGGGTTTGATGTGACCACCGATGGGGACACCCTTGACCAGAGCATAACCATAGGGACTGACAGCGCTGCCTCGGAGGGATACGACAGCCTTGATTTCCCCGCTCCGCCGCCGATTGATTTCTCAGTGGTCTCCCTCAATCCGGACGAGGAGGACACTCTGTTCCCGATGCTGACCCGGGACATCAGGAACAACTGCAATGAGGCGGTTTGGAAGATTATGTTCATTCTCCCCGGAGGAAGCACTCCTGCCGCCACCTGGCTGGAGTGGAATGTTGATGATGTTCCGGTCAGTTCTATGTGGTGTCTGAAAGTTGGCGTGGGCACTCCGGATACTCCGCCGGAGACATATCAACTTATGACCGAGGTTAACCGGGTTGAACTCAACCCCTCTGCCGGCGAGATAGTTTACATCAAATACACCACCGAGTGTGGCGGCGAGGAGACCTACTGCGTCCGGGGTAATGTGACCGACGAACTCACCGGCGAGGCTATTGAGGGTGCCCAGATTACTATCGGCGGGCTGACCGATTTCTCCGAGTCCGATGGTTCCTATGAAATCTGCGGCTTGGTCAATGGGGAATATGATGTCGTTGCCTACGCTGAGGGCTATGAGACGCTTTACACCAGCGTGACGATTTCCGATGGTGATGCCACGCTGGACCTTGAGTTGACGCCGATGGGTTATGATGTCTGCGGGACCACCTATGTTGACGGTGAGCCCACCGGCGGCGTGCACATCGTGTTTGGTCCGGTGGAGACATACTCCGGCACCGGCGGTGCGTTCTGCGTGCATCTGACCGCCGGAACCTATGAGGTCACCGCCGATTATCCGGGATATCCGGTGTATGTTGACACGGTTGAGGTGACCGGCGATATGTCGTATAACATCAACATTGAGGCGGGGACCTTCACCGTCAGCGGAGTTGCCTCGCTGGATGGCACTCCCGCCGAGGGAATCACAATCACCGTGGATGGCGGGACATCCGTGACCACCGATTCTGCCGGTGCGTACAGCGTGGATGTGTCCTACGGTCTGCATACATTCGTGGCGAGTTATCCGGGCTATGCCGATGCCGAGACCACGATTCTGGTGGAGAGCGACACCACGCTGGACTTTGACCTTTCGCCCACAACGATTCAGATTTGCGTGAATGTTACGCTTGAGGGCGCTGACGACAACTCTGGTGCGCTGGTGCAGATGCCTCCTGCCACCGAGATGATGACTCCGCCCTCCGGAACAGTCTGCTTTGACGATATGGATTGGGGCGAATACACAATCACCGTGTCCAAGGAGTATTACGCCACGGTGGAGACCACGATTACTGCGAACTGCGATACAGCAATTGACATCACGCTGGCGTATTACTGGGAGCCCAGCGGGTTGACCTGCGAGTTTGCGCCCACCGAAAGACCGTTCCCCGAGGGCGAGGCGCTTCACACCACAGTAAGTTGGACCATCCCGACCGGCACCACGCTGACTCCTTCGCAGTTTGTGATTTACCGTGACGGTGAGCCGATTGACACCACCACGGAAGTTTCCTATGAAGATTACGATGTTGAGGACGGCGGGACATACACCTACACCGTGGTTGCCCTGTATGATGATGGCGGTGTCTCGCCGGAGAGCGAGCCGTGTGAGGTCACCATTGAGGTTGAGCCTGACGCCAATGAACTTCTTTTGATTGACTTTGATAACGGCGCAGGTTTTGCCGACGATATGGCGAGTCTGCTGTCCTCTATCGGTGTGAGCGACTACACAATGACCGGTCCGGATGAGGATATCGCCGCCACTGGCAGGTTCAGTCTTGATGACTATCGTGCTGTGTTTGTGGTGCTTGGTATTCGCGGCGATGGTTCCGATGAGATTATGTCCGAAGAGATGCAGCAGATGCTGGTGGATTACATTGATGCCGGCGGATTTGTTTACATCTGCGGACCGGACTTCGCTCAGGACTATTCCGGCACCGACCTGCTTGAAAGATTCTCCTTCAGTGCTATTGAAGGCAACGACTCCACTACTGGAAATGTTCAGTTCGTGACGATGAACTCCATATTCTATCTGGGCACATCCTGGAGAAGCGATTATGCTTATCAGACCTCTGCGGACCACTATGTGGATGCGCTTGAGCCTGCCGGAAGCGCTCGCCCGATGCTGTATGCCAACGAGGATTCAATGGTTGTGGGTGTGTATGTAGGCAGATTGGTTTACACCTCTGTTTATCTGACTGCGGTTGATGAAGCCGGCAGGTTCCTGGGTGGAGTTCTTGACCAGGTGCCTATCCCCAACACCGAGGTCACCGAACACAGCGCAAAGCCCAAGGCGTTCACCCTTGTGGTCAATCCGAATCCGTTCAATGCCGTGTGTAATGTGAACTTTGAGATCCCCACAGATGGCGAGGTTGACCTTGCGGTTTACGATGTTATCGGGAACAGAATTGCCACGCTGTATAGCGGAACTTTGTCCCGCGGCGCATATTCCACTGTCTGGAACGCCGAGGGCGTGCCCACCGGCGTGTATCTGATTAAACTAACTGCCGGCGGAAAAACCCAGATTTCCCGCGCACTGCTTGTCAAATAATGCGGGGAATCATCCGATGGATAACAAAGCCCCTCCGGTTCTGGAGGGGCTTTTTTGTGGATAACAAAGTCCCACTGGTTGTAAGGGGGTTTTGTTGTGGAGTTCTTGTTATGGGCAGTTCAACAGTTTTCAGGGGGTGCGGGTGGCCGGTAAGACGCCCCTGGTTTCACACGGTTTCCCCTCTCAATATTCCCCTGCAACTGCGGTTTTCCACAAAGCGCAGGATGTGTTTGACCTCGTCGTATTTGTCCAGTTTTTCTGCGTGTATTTTAGATAGCGCTTCCTCAAGAGACAGTCCGCGGCGGGTGATGTAGACAACTGCCTTGTGGATTGCGTCAATGATGTGGGAGGGGAAATTCCGCCGGCGCAGACCGATGCGGTTTATGTCGTGCACTTTTGCCGGATTGCCCGACACCAGCGCGAACGGGAGGACATCCTGAAGGACCATAGACGCCGCCCCGACCATAGCCAGTCTGCCGATGTGCACAAACTGATGGATTCCAACCAGACCGCCAATGATTGCTTCGTCCTCAATGACCGTGTGTCCGCCCATATTGACGGCGTTTGCCAGAATCACGCCGTTGCCTATATGGCAGTCGTGGGCGATGTGGACATAAGCCATAAGGAGGTTGTTGTCGCCGATTTTTGTGACCCCGCCGCCACCGGCGGTCCCGCGGTGAATCGTGACGAACTCACGGATGGTGTTGTTCTTCCCGATAATGACTTCCGTGGGCTCGCCGCGGTATTTGAGGTCCTGCGGGGGAAGACCTATTGAGGCGGAGAACAAAATTTTTGTCCCCTCGCCGATGGTGGTTTTGCCCTCAATTATCGTGTGCGGACCAATATACACCCCATCGCCGATTTTCACCTCGCCGCGGATTATCACATACTCGGAAATTTCGGCGTCCCCTATCTCCGCAGTCGGCGAGATAACCGCAGTCTCGTGTATCTTTGCCATCACCAAAACTTTACTTTCTCATTCCGTTTTTGCAAGGGCAAATTTCTGAAATTTCGCCAAAAAAGTCCTTGACATAGAAAGTAAAACATTTATAATAAATTTAAGATTAAAATAAATACAAACCTCAGAGATTTCTCTGGTTTTTGTCTTGGTGTTAAGATATATTTGGGAAAAGTAGAGGGTCAAAAATAAAAGGAGGGATGATGAAGAAGTATCGCTGTGGCATCTGCGGGTATGTCTATGACCCCGAGAGGGGAGACCCCGATGGTGGGATTGCGCCGGGGACGCCGTTTGAGGAGATTCCCGATGACTGGAGTTGCCCCATTTGCGGCGCAAGCAAAGATGCCTTTGAACCAGTTGAAGAATAAAAAGGAGAGTTTCAATGGCTGTGAGAAAAGTGAGGGACAGAATCTATTCTGTTGGTGCGGTAGATTGGGACAGGCGGATGTTTGATGAACTCATCCCTCTGCCCGAGGGCACAAGTTATAATGCATATCTGATAATGGGGTCTGAGAAGACGGCGCTGCTGGACACGGTTGACCCCACAAAAACACAGGTTCTGCTTGATAATCTGGCGGAATTGGGAGTTGACCGGATTGACTATGTAATCTCCCATCACGCCGAGCAGGACCACTCCGGCTCAATCCCGGCGGTGCTGGAAAAATTCCCGATGGCAAAGGTGGTCACCAACGCCAAGTGCAAAAACCTGCTGATGCTGCATCTTCACATCCCCGAGGACAAATTTATGGTGATAGACGACGGCGAGACGCTCTCGCTGGGCGATAAAACCCTCAAATTTATCATCACCCCGTGGGTGCACTGGCCCGAGACGATGGTCACATATCTTGTTGAGGACAAAATCCTTTTCACCTGCGACTTTTTCGGCTCGCATCTGGCGACAAGCGACCTTTATGTCCGTGATGAGGGGGCTGTGTATTACGGCGCCAAGCGCTATTACGCCGAAATTATGATGCCCTTCAGGAACAATATCCGCTCTCATCTGAAAAAACTTGCCGAATATAAGATAGAACTTATCGCCCCGAGCCACGGTCCCATTTATGACAATCCGCAGTTTATAATTAATGCCTACGCCGACTGGATTTCCGATAAGGTGGCGAACGAGGTGGTGATTCCCTATGTCTCAATGCACGGGAGCACTGAGATTATGGTCAACCGCCTGATTGATGCGCTGATGAAATTGGGTGTCCGGGTGATGCCCTTCAACCTGCCGAAATCGGATACTGGCGAACTTGCGATGGCTCTGGTTGATGCTGCCACGGTGGTTATCGGCACGCCGACGGTTCTGGTGGGGGCTCATCCCGCCGCCGTCTATGCCGTATTTTTGACCAACGCCCTCAGACCAAAGGTGAGGTTCGTCTCCATAATTGGCTCATTCGGTTGGGGCGGACAGACTATCAACCAGATAACCGGGCTTATCACAAACATCAAGCCCGAAATAATTGAGCCGGTGCTGGTCAAGGGTCTTCCCACCGAGGAGGACCTCAAAAAAATTGACCAGTTGGCAGAAACAATTTTCGAAAAGCACAAACAGTTGGGAATAGCGTAAAGGCAGGAGGTGGAAAGATGCTCAGCAAGAGAATGGAGGATGCCCTCAACAGGCAGATAAATGAGGAACTTTACTCGGCGTATCTGTATCAGGCGATGTCTGCGTGGGCGGAGGCGGAAAACTACAAGGGCGCCGCAAAATGGATGGCTGCCCAGGCAAAAGAGGAAGTGGAACACGCCGCAAAGTTCTACAATTTCATCCTTGAGCGGGGCGGCAAAGTCAAACTTCTGGCGATAAAACAGCCCCCGTCGGAGTGGAAATCCCTTCTGGAAATCTTCGAGGCGGCTTACGAGCACGAAAAGCACATCACCAAGTGCATAAACGACCTGTATGAACTTGCTACCCGCGAGAGGGACTATTCCACTCAGGTTTTCCTGCACTGGTTTATTGAGGAGCAGGTTGAGGAGGAGGCGCAGACCCTTGAGATTGCCGAACTTCTCCGCCGCGCCGGCGACAGCACCAACGCAATCCTTATGATTGACGCCAAATTGGGCGCAAGAGAATAAGTGCATCTGCTGAAATATTGCAGCAGACAAAAACAGGGAGGATTACCTTGGGAACCAGAGGAAGACAACTTGTGGGCGACAACGCGGAGAAATTGGTTGACCTTCTCAACCGCGCCCTCGCCGACGAATGGCTTGCCTACTATCAATACTGGATTGGCGCCAAAGTCGTCCGGGGACCGATGAAGGGCGAGACAATCGCAGAACTCACTCAGCACGCCGCCGATGAACTTCGCCACGCCGAAATGCTTGCCACCAGAATTATCCAACTGGGCGGAACGCCTATCCTTGACCCATCCCGGTGGAAGGAACTGACCAACTGCGGCTACGACGCCCCCACCGACCCCTTCGTCAAAACGGTGTTAGAGCAGAATATCAAGGGCGAGCAGTGCGCAATCTCCACCTACAGCAAAATTTTGGAGTTTGTCAAAGAGTTTGACCCCATCACCGAACAAATCGTCGTCCAGATTCTGGCGGATGAGGTTGAGCACGAGGACGACCTTCAGTCAATCCTTGAGGATTTTGAGGATATGAAGTTTGCACAGTGAAAGGAGGGGAAATATGAAAAAGATGACCGAAAAGTCGCTTTCTGAGGCTTTTGCCGGGGAGAGTATGGCGCATATGAAATACCTCATTTTCGCCGAGGTTGCCGAGGAGAGCGGAAATCCCAAACTTGCCCGGCTGTTCAGGGCGATTGCCTATGCCGAGTTCGTCCACGCGAAAAACCACGCCCGCAATCTTGGCTATATCGGGGACAATGTGGAGAACCTGAAGGCGGCTATGGAGGGCGAGAACTTTGAGGTGACCGAGATGTATCCGGCTTATATGGCGATAGCCCAACTTCAGGAAGAGACCGGCGCCCAAAGAAGCATCCGCTACGCCGAGGAGGCGGAGAAAATCCACTATGCAATGTATGGCGCGGCGCTGAAAAACGCCGAAAACGGCAAAGACGCCGATGCGGACGAGGTCTATGTCTGTCCGGTGTGCGGATACACTCACAT
>JAMOPH010000373.1 GCA_027064665.1 bacterium
AATATGATGGCGTAGAAATTCCCCTTGACGACACCGTAGATGTGCATATTAACTTGCGCGTGGCACCAGATATTGAATTTTCTAACATCTATGCCTCAGTAGTAGATGTCACCGAAATGACTTTCTACGGCAGCGGCGTCCCTGATACGGATTTTGTGGTGGCAATTGAAGATACGAACGCAGTTATAGAAAATGTCCCATCCGGGCTCAAACAGATTTTGATTTTCAAGGACGAAAACGGAAACAGGATGCCCGACCCCGAGGAACCTCAGGCATACTGCACCACACTTGACACCCCCTTTGTGTTCGCCGCCGATGGTATGCCGCCTTCAATTGTGCCGCAGGCATACCTTTCCGCCGAAAAAATAGATGAACACAATCTGCCGAACACTTTTGAAGTGTCCGTATATCCCTCGCCTTTCAACAGCGCGCTGGAAATCAAAACAAATCTTCCCGCCGGCATATATGACCTGACGATTTCCGATATCTCCGGCAAGGTGGTGCACAGCGCCAGAATAGAAAACAAATGCGTGTATAAATGGAAGCCGGCGGATGTGCCGTCCGGGATATATTATATCCATATCGCGGGGAATGATATATCGGTTCAGAAACAGGCAATTTATATGAAGTAAAAATTTTGGAGGGAAATTATGTTCCAAAAAATAGTATTTGCTACAGATTTCTCGGACTCGGCACAAAGAGCATACGAAAAACTTAAGCAAATTCGCACAGAATGCAATGCACAATCGGTGATAATCGTCAGTGTGATTGATGAAAGGGAAATAGATTCTCTCGCAAATCTTGAGGGATTCTACTCAATTCAAATAGAAAAACTCCGTGAGGAGGTCACGCAGGAACTTATAAAGCAGACCGAGGCAAAAATTGAAAAATGCAAAAAGGAACTGCTGGAATTGGGCTTTGATGTTGAGGTTAGAATTCCGGTGGGTATCCCCTACGACGAGATAGTCAAGATAGCAGAGAAAGAGGGCGCCGGACTGATAGTTATGGGCTCCCACGGAAAGGGCATCCTTCAGGAACTGCTGATAGGTAGCACCAGCGAAAAGGTTCTCCGCAGGGCAAAATGCCCGGTGCTGATAGTCAAATGAGTTTTGAGGGCGCAAAAATCGTTCTGGGCATAAGCGGCTCAATTGCCGCATACAAGGCGGTTTATCTGGGGCGGGAACTGGTGCGCCGCGGCGCCGAGGTCAGGGTGGCAATGACAAAGAACGCCGCAAAGTTTGTCACCCCGCTGACATTTCGGGCGGCACTGTCCTGCCCCGTTGTGGTTGATGAATTTGAAGACCCGACAGACTTTAATATGCAGCATATCTCGTGGTCAAAGTGGGCAGATATAATAGTAATTGCGCCGGCGACTGCAAATATAATCGCAAAATGCGCGGGCGGAATCGCCAACGATTTCCTATCTACCACCATACTCGCCGCAAATTCTCCGGTTTTATTTGTCCCGGCGATGAATTCAGCGATGTTTTTGAACCCTGCGACCCAGCGCAATATAAAAACTCTTCACCAACTTGGACATTTTGTTATGCAACCCGACAGCGGAGACCTTGCCTGCGGCGAATCCGGTGCGGGAAGATTTCCTGAAATAGAGAAGATTATCGCAGAAATAGAGACTCTTTTATCCATAGAGAAAACCCTGACCGGGCACAAAATCCTTATCACAGCGGGACCGACGCGGGAATATATAGATTCCGTGCGCTTTATATCTAATCCTTCCACCGGGAAAATGGGGTATGCAATCGCGGAGATGGCGGTGCGCTTCGGCGCGGAGACCACTCTAATTTCCGGTCCGGTGGAAATAACACCTCCTTATGGCGTTAGAATCATATATGTCACCTCCGCCGAGAAGATGTATAACGCAGTTATGTCAGAATTCGGCGCGCACGACATAGCAATAATGGCGTCAGCGGTGGCAGATTACACTCCAACAAAAAAATTCCCGGGCAAAATTAAAAAAACTGCGGATTCTATGGCAATAGAATTAACCAGAACCCGGGACATTCTGGCAGAATTGGGCAAAAATAAAGGCGACAAAATCCTCGTTGGTTTCGCACTTGAAACAGATAACCTAATAGAAAACGCAAAGGATAAGTTAATCCGGAAAAATTTAGACATAATATTTGCCAATTTAGAGAGCGAAAAGACAGGTTTTTCCGCCGATACCAACGCCGGCGTTATTATTGATAAGGATGGAAATATTGAGGAAATCCCTCTGCTATCTAAAAGAAAAATTGCTGTGATTTTGCTCAGAAAAATTCAGCAAGTAATAGAAAAACGGGCAGGATATAGCAAATGAGAAACCCTATCATTATAATATCGCTAATTACATCGGCTGTGCTGATTATAATTTTCAACGGTTGCGCCGACAGAGAACTGCCGTCCGGCGATATATATCCCGTTCAACTGTCATTCCCCGACGACGGCGACACGATAAACAACTCCAGAGTATATCTTGATTGGGAAATATATCCGGATGCCAACGGCTATAGGGTGCTTTTATGGAAAGAGGACTCGCTGATATGGGACCATATAGAGTTCAACTCGTCCGTGAAGACCCTGTTCCCGGTCACCGACGGCGAATACAGGTTCTGCGTGGGCGTGCGAATCGGCGACGGCGACTTTGAGCACTGGTCCGACACGGTGACCTTCTATGTGCGCCAGACGCCGTTCCGAATCGTCAGTTGGGCGGGCACCCCCGGAACTGCCCGCGATGTCGCCCCGCTGGGCGAGGTCATCTATGTCGCCGACGGACAGGCGGGAATGACCCTCCTTACCCGCGACGGCGACAGCCTTCTCACCGAAAGAAACATAGACTGGGCGGACCAATACGAAGCCCGCGGGATATTCGCCGATTCCGCCGCAAACCTGCTGATTATCGCCGATTACCGCGGAGTCCCGCCGATTTATTTCTTTGACATCTCCGACCGGCTGAACCCAACTTCTGGCATATCCGGCGTGTGGGCGCGGCTGTGCGGCGATGTCACCGGGTTCTGGATGCACGACACATTTTTTGTCGCCGCCGCCGACCGCGACGATGGATGCTACATCTACGATTACACCGGCGAGCCGTATGTCAACCAGAGGGGCGCGCCGTTCACCCCCGATGGATTTTGCCTTGGCGTCGCCGCAAGGGATACCCTCGTGGCGGTGTGCGCCGCAGACGCCGGCGTAGTTATCCTTGATGTCTCCGACCCCGAGGACAAGGTCCAATTAGGCAGGTGCGATACCCCCGGCGAAGCCACCCGCGCGCTGTTCTACCGCAACTACCTCTATGTCGCCGATGGGCTCGCCGGCTTGGGCGTGATTGATATCTCCGACCCGACAAACCCGCGCTATGTCTACCAGTCCGATTTCCAGGTGGGCGACGCCCAGGACCTGGCAATCGCCACAGTGGACGGAACCGACTATCTCGCCCTCGCCACAGGTTCAGAGGGCGTGATATTCTACGACCTCTCCAATCCCTCGGCGCCGCAGCCGGTGGGGCAATTGGAAACTATGTATGCCTACGGTGTCGGTTCTGACGGAAATTCGTTCTATATCGCAGATAGAGATTGGGGAATAGTTTTGGTTTCGCACAGATAATAATCCAAATCAAGGAGGTTTTTGGATGGATTTGAAAAAATACATCCGCAACATCCCAGATTTCCCGAAAAAAGGGATAATTTTCCGCGACATCACCACGCTAATCAAGGATGACCGCGCGTTTTCCTATGTGATAGATACCTTTCACGAGCGCTACCGCACCGAAAGAATTAAATTGGTCGCCGGGATAGAATCCCGCGGTTTTATATTCGGGGGGGCGCTGGCATACGCGCTGGGCGTGGGATTTGTCCCCATCAGGAAAAAGGGCAAACTCCCCGCCGAGACAATTTCAGAGACCTACTCCCTTGAATACGGCACCGACACGCTGGAAATCCACAAGGACGCCATACAAAAGGGCGACCGTGTCCTTTTGGTGGATGACCTCATTGCCACCGGCGGGTCGCTCCTTGCCGCCAGCAACCTGATTGAAAAACTTGGCGGCGAAATCGTTGAAGTCGCTGTGGTGATAGAATTGGTTGACTTAGGCGGAAGGGACAAAATCGCCCCGCGGAAACTGTTCTCCCTCGTCCAGTTTGAGGGGGCGTAAGTTCACTGCGAGAACGCAGGTTCCTGTTCGCAAAAAGCGAACCGAGAGCATTTTTCTCTCCCTTGTGGGAAGACAACTTGCCGAGAGCAAGCCGGATGCGCGCAAAATCAAAAGGCCCCTTCTCCTTGGGAAGAAGGGGCTGGCGGATGATGGGGATTATCTATCCAAACACCTACTTGACGAAGGACACCGGCACCACGGTGTTCCCGATTCTAACCTGGTAAATCCCCGACGGCGCGCCGGGAGCGGGTTCCCATACGCCGGCACCGTTTTCAATCGGCACACGGGCAACCACCCTGCCGGAAAGGTCGGTCACGAGGGCGGTACCGGATGCCACACCGTCGGCGGTAATCCGGCAGGCGGAGTTGAACGGATTAGGCGATACCCGCACAAGCGCCTCGCGCCGAGGCACCTCCTTTATGGCGCCCTCCCACAGATGAACCATTATGCCATCCCAGCCGGAGACACCCAAATCCGCCGATGAGGTTGAACCGACCAGATACAAATTCAGGTCATCCGCAGAGGGTAAGGCGCAAATCGCCGATGCCCAGTCGTTTCCTGTTCCGCCGAAGGTCTCAGGGAAAGGCGAATCGTCAATGCGACCGCCGTCGGTGGCATCCAGCGCGACCAGATAGAAATCGTCATAGCCGGCGCCGAAGGAATTCGTCCTGCCGAGGACATACACTTCCTCCCCGGCAGACAGGGTGATAATATCCCGCGCACTCTCCACATTGGGACCGTCAACGACGGCGTGCCATCTTTCCGAATAGTCCATCAGGTCCAGCGCAACCACATACATTCCCGACATTGAGACGCCGTAGGAGTAAGTCTCACCGCAGGCGTAGATATAGCCGCTGAAGGGGTCGCAGGTGACCGCATAGAATTTGTCGTTGGTTCCGGGTTCGCCGAAGGTGTGGAGATCAACCGGGGCAGCAGGGTCGCTCTCGGAGACCACCATAAAGAACGCATCCGAGGTGGACGACCCCGCGGGTTTCGTCTCCCCGCAGATGCCCACGGCACTAAAGTCCGTTCCCAGAAGGGTTACATCGTAGGCGCGGTCGGTCTGCGGTCCTAAGTTGAAGACGCGGAAATTCCTTATGTCAATTTCATCGCCGGAGGGGTCAAAGACGATCATACAGGGTTCCTCCATCCAGGTGGAATAGTCCACCCACCAGTATCCCACCGCGACGCACAGCCCGGAGACCGAATCGTAGACCACAGCATAGAGTCCGTCGTCGTATTCTCCACCGGCGGTGTCGTCGTCGGCAGCGGGATACTGCCACACCAGATTGCCCTCATCGTCAATTTTGAGGATGAATATGTTTGAATATCCCGGCGTTCCCCTGCCGAAGGAGTTTGTCTCGCCGACGATTATGTAGCCATCTGGGATGCGGACAATTCCGTGCGCCTTGTCGTTATAATCTCCGCCGTAGGTGTGCTCCCAGACGAGGTCCCCCGAATAATCCAGCGCGGCGCAGAGAACATCGTATCCCGCGTCAGTTTGAGTGTATCCGGCAACAACCGGGAGTCCGTCGTCGTTGCAGACAGCGTCATCAAAATAATCCTGGTCGGAGAAATCGTAGAGGGAAAAGTCCCATTCGTGGGGTTCCACCGCGCGAACCTCAACGGGGACGAAAGCCACCGCAAGCACCACCGCCCAGAACACGCCGGAAACCACAGACCTCATAGCAACCCTCCTTGTTTGAGTTTCCCGCCCCCCTCCTTTATTGGTTGACAGATCTTCAGTTGGTTTTACGGGCAACAATCTGACTACTGATATTCACTTTCCTAATTGGATCAATTTATTTTCTAACTTTTCTGGGATTATAATTTTTATCCCGTCCTTTTGCTTCTCGTAATACACGATATCCACCGTTATTGTCTCCGTCAGCATTCCCTTTGATTGATATGTGATAGGTTTCAAACTGATGGGTATATCTCCAATATATCCATCAATACCTTTGCTTTCTTCTTCGGGAGTTGATAGTCTGTAATATGTATTGAATTTTTCGGCGATTTTTATCAATATTGCTTTTTGAAATTTTAACCCTATAAAAGTTTTTACTATCACCAAATCTCTAACCCACTGTCTAATCATATCTTCGTTAATTTGACCGATTACTTCCCTAAAATTATCAACCATTTCCAATATCTTTTTAGTCGCTTTCTCAATGGAATTTGGATATTTTTCCAGATACCATTTTTCCCAATCTTCTAATGTTTTTCCTGTAAACTCCTTTATAAGTTCACTCATCTGGCCGACAACTTTAGGCCTTGTTGCCTGTGCATTTTGATTCGCTAGATTTATGATCTGGGTTGCATATTTTGGGAATTCCGGAGTTTCTATCTCCATTAGTTTCCGTATCTCATCGGTTTTTAATTTGAATTCCATAATTTTACCCTATTTAGTGGTTTCCGTTTTCTCTTTGCTTATTAAACTTAACTGGATATTATTGCGGGAATCAGACTCTATTTTTATAAATCTGGATTTTAAATCAAAGTCAGAGTTTACATCTACTGCTGCAAGCCCGCTCTTTATCAGGTAAGCATTGATAAAAATTTTGTTTTTAAGATACACATAGGCTTCCACCAAATTTTCATTTGCCACATAATTTTTATCAAATTTAAGATATACTTTTTTCTTAAGAATATATCGTCTTAAATACGAAACAGTTGTTTCTAAATCTGTGATAATTATACCTCTCAGTTTTACAACAACGCCTGTATCTAACTTTAATTTGCCGTCATCAAGGACATCAACTACTTTATATAAATTATCTTT
>JAMOPH010000374.1 GCA_027064665.1 bacterium
GAGGCTTTTGTCCTTGTGTTCTGTCTTCCGCCATAGCGATACTGCCCGGTTTCTGGCAAAATTAAGGCAAAATTCCCCGCCACAAAACAAAAAAGTCCGCCGGGAATCTGCCCCGACGGACTTCGGCAAACAAATCTTACATCAATCACTTGCTCACCACGGACACATTGTCCAGCCGGATGTAGGGGACAAGATAACTTCCGTAAATCCACTTTTGCTCTTTGCTTATTGCGGTGATTTGCTTGAGGTTTTCGTAGATATTGCCGGCAATCGCCACATTTTTCACCCTGCCGACAATTTTTCCGTTTTCAATTTTGAACCCGGTGGCGACAGGATTGGAGAATGCCCCCGAAAGAATGTTGCCCTGTCCCAGTCCGAGAACCGATTCCACAACAAGCCCCTCTTTGATGTCGGCGATTATGTCCTCAAGCGGGGTATCCCCGGCGGCGACTATGACATTTGAGGTTGATGGACTCGGCGAGGAGAACAAAGACCGCTGGGCGCAGCCGTTGGTCTGGTATCCGGCTTTTTTTGCGGTGGCGAGGTCAAACAAAAAGTTTTTGAGGACACCGTTTTCCACAAGGGGAAGTTTCCTTTTCGGAACGCCCTCATCGTCAAACGGCGCTGACGACACCCTGCCGTCCAGCGTCCCGTCGTCGGTGATGGTCAGTTTCTCATCAAACAGTTTCTCGCCTAATTTATCATATATCGGGCTGGTTTTGGTGTATATATTCTCGCCGTTGAGACCCATATTCAGCGGCATAAGCAGGACAAATGCCCCATAGGGGCTGAATATCACCGGAATCTGCCCCGACGAAAGGGATACTATATTGTCTGCGTGGCGCATAATTTCGTCAATCCGCCCGGAAATTTTTGAAATTGGCTCCGATTTTTCCGCAGGATATTTTGGCGAGACGAAAAAGTCCCACGCCATATAGATATCGTTCCCCTTGACTCTCATCAAATCGGCGGAAAGGGAGAAGGAAGTCTTTTTATATTCCCCCTCAAATCCGCTGGTGTTGGCTAATTTGAACCGGACACTGGTGGCGCCGACATCTATTTCGCTGTCGCATTCCGCACGGTATTTTTCTAAAACCGCCATCAGTTCCCTGCCGAAATCAGCGAGGTCGGGGATGCCCACTCCCGTCAGGCGGGAATCATATATATCCGGCGAGGGATATGAATCCGCTTTCCCCGGGAATTCTAACGCGAGTTCCTCGCCGTATTTGGCAGACTGGATGGCGTTTTCTATCATATCGTCAATTGCATTCTCATCGGTGGTGGCAGACACTCCGATTCTGCCGTCCTTTATCACGCGGACTGCCCATCCGCGTTCCTGAGTGCTCTCGCTCCCGCGGATTTTCCACCCCTTGAACGAGACGCTCTTTGAGGTCTTCTCAATATAGATTACCTCTCCGGCGTCAACTCGCCCCGCAATCTTTTCAAGAATGTCCATATCTATTCCTCCTTAAATAGTTTTTGTCTGATTTTAGATTACACACCGGCGATTATAACATCGCGGATTCTAATATGCGGGCTGCCCTCGGAAGTTTTCGCCCGCTGACCGCCCTTGCCGCAGTATCCGCCCGCTCTGTCCCACACAAAATCGTCGCCGATTTGCTCAATGTTCGCCAGAGTCTGGAAAAGATTCCCCTGCAGAACTACATCCCGCACCAGTTCCGCAATCTTGCCATCGCGAATCATATAGCCATATCCGGCGGAGAAGGAGAAATTTTCCAGTTCGGTCTGCCCGCCGTAGGCGTCAATGGCATAGACGCCTTCTTTGATTCCGTCAAAAATCTGGTCTGCAGGATGGGGACCCGCCTCAATGGCGGTGTTGGTCATCCTGACGATAGGCGGGAAGGAAAAATCCTGTGCACGGGCGTTGCCGGTGGGTTTCTCGCCCATCTTTCCGGCGGTCTCGCGGCTGTGAAGTCTTCCCACCAAAACACCCTCTTTGATGAGGTATGTCTTCTGCGCGGGGACGCCCTCGTCATCGTAGTCAATCGTCCCGCGGATATCCGGCTTGACCGAACCGTCATCAATGACATTGAGAAATTCGGGACCGAAGCGCCTGCCGAGGGTCATCATCTCCCGCGCCTGCGGGTTGTCCTCGATGTGGTCCGCCTCGGAAAGGTGCCCGAACGCCTCGTGGATGAACACTCCCGCCAGCCCGGGATTGAGAACCACCGTGTATTTCCCGCCCTTGACCGGCTTGGCATCAAGAAGTTGAGCAGCGATTTTTGCCGTGTGGGTCACCATATCGTCAAGTTTGGTCAGTTCGGCGAAATTGCCGCGGGCGGCATAACTTTTGTGCGCACTCTGGACGAGGTCCCCGCTTCGCGCCCGGAACACCGCCCTGAGAACCTCATCCGTGCGAACCCGGATAATCTGGGTCCCCTCGGTGGTGAAAAGATACTGTTCAATAAATTCCTCGGAATAGCCCAAAATCCGCTGGATTATGCGGTCGTCAACTGCGGCGGCAAGTTCGTCGTAGCGGCGGAGAAGTTCGTATTTCTCCTCAAGCGAGTGACTCCTGGCGTCATCGGCGATTTCCTGCTCCAGTTTGACCTGAACCGGCTCAATCTCGGCAAGTTTTATGGGTTCGTCGGGGATAATCAGTTTTGAGGATGCCACGGCATCCTCCACCGCCTGCGGAAGGTCCTCAATTTTGTTGAACACGGCAAACCCCCATCCGTGTCCGGGGAGAAGCACCCGCACCGAGCCGCCGGCGGGGTTCGTCCACCTGACCTCCCGCGGCTTGCCGTTCAGAAGCGCTATCCCCAAATTGCGGGAGTTCTCAATCCTAATCTCCCCGTAACCGTCAATCTTTTTCAAATTCTCCTGGGCGAAATCTACAATGTCCATATCTAACCTCCGATTGTTACTTCTCTAATTCTGATATGCGGTGCGCCGACATCCACGGGGACGCCCTGCCCACCCTTGCCGCACTGTCCACCCCAGCGCGCCCACACAAAATCGTCGCCGATTTGCTCAATATTTCGCAGTGTTTTGAACAAGTTGCCCTGCATAACAACATTTCTGACCATCTCGGCTATCTCGCCGTTGCGAATCATATATCCATATCCCGCGGAAAAAGAGAAATTTTCCAGCATAGTCTCTCCGCCGTAGGCATCAATGGCATAGACGCCCTCTTTAATTCCATCAAAAATCTGGTCCGCCGGATGGGGACCGCGTTCAATGGCTGTGTTGGTCATCCTGACGAGGGGGGTTTTGCAGTAGTCCTGAGCGCGGGCGTTGCCTGTGGGGTCTTCGCCCAGTTTTGCGGCGGTCTCGCGGCTGTGAAGCCTTCCCACCAGAACGCCGTTTTTGACAAGGTAGGTCTTCTGCGCGGGAACTCCCTCGTCGTCAAACATAATCGTGCCGTGAAGATGCGGCTGGACTGTCCCGTCGTCGATTATGTTCAAAAACGATGGTCCGAAGCGCCTGCCGAGGGTCATCATCTCCTGCGCCTGCGGGTTCTCAAGGATAAAATCCGCCTCGGAAAGATGCCCGAACGCTTCGTGGATAAACACCCCCGCCAGTTTCGGATTTAGAACAACCGTGTATGCTCCGCCCTTGACCGGTTTTGCGGAAAGCAGGTCGGTGGCGATTTTGCTGACTTTTTTGACCCGGTCGTCAAGGCTGGCGAGGTCTGAAAAGCGCTGGCGGTTGCTCCAGGCGTCAAAATACTGCTGGACATCGTTCCCCTGGCGAGCCCGCGCCGTCGCCGACACCACTCCGTAGACTATATCGTGATGAACCACCACACCACAGGTGTTTAGATATAATTTTTCTATATGGTCGTCGTAATAATAGGTGTTAGCCTGGATAATTTTGTCCCATCCTGCGCGGAGAATTTCGTTGTAGCGCAGGATGGTTTCCAATTTTTCCCGGTCGGAGTGCGCGGAGAAGGGGTCGTCCATATCAATTTTGACGGTGTATTCGCCGGGTTCGCTTTCCACAAGGCGGATGGGAGAATCGGGCAGGATGATGCGGGACGCGGAGACTGCGTCCTCAAAGGCGCGGGGAAGTTCCTCAAAGGCGTTGAATGTGGCGGTGCCCCAGCCGTGGTTCTTCAAAAGAACACGCACGAAACCGCCCATATCTATTGTCCGGGAAATGGTTCTAACCGTTCCGTTCTCAACAAATATCCTGAACGCTACCCGCCGTTCAAACCTTATTTCACCGTATCCGTCAACTTTTTTTAGTAATCTTTCGGCATCTTCACGGTATTTCTTTAACATATTCCCTCCAATCGATGTTTATATATGCGATACTACCCCAGGGTTCATTGCCGATATAAGTTTTGGCACATATTCCTCGCCGAAAAATTCCGCCACAGAATCTGTGATAAACTGCCGCATCCGTGAGACGAAATGCTGAACGCCGAAATGCCGGGCGTTGTTGACCGCAAGTTGCGGGTCAAAACTCATCTGCTCAAATTTGACCACGGCGTCAATGAGCGCCTTCTCCGTCTGCTCGTAGAAGAAAACTCCGGTCAGTCCATCAATCACGGTTTCGGTGACTCCGCCTCTGCCGTAGGCGATAACCGGTCTTCCCGCCGCCTGCGCCTCAACCGGTGTAATCCCGAAATCCTCCTCGCCCGGGAAAATGAGCGCACGGGCGTGGCGCAGAAGTTCAATTTTTCTCTCCTCCGAGACAAATCCCTCAAACCTGATGTTCTCCCGGGCAATTCTTTTCAGATACCCAAGTTGCGGTCCTGTGCCAACCACGACAAGTCGCCTGCCCAGTTCGTTGAACGCCCTGACGGCAAGGTCAATTTTCTTATACGGCACAAGCCGGGAGATGCATATATAATAGTCCCCCTCCTCAAACGAGGGTTTTATATTGCCTATTTCCACCGGGGGATGAATCACCACCGAATCCCGCCGGTAGAACTTCGCAATCCGCTTCTGAACTGTGGCGGAATTTGCTATAAACTTATCCACTCTATCGGCGGAAACCCTATCCCATATCCGCAGATAATTAAAGGCAAATGGGTATATAAACTTACTAATAAACTTGGAATAACTTTCCTTATACTGGAAATACAACTCCCAAGCCTGCCTCATCGGTGTGTGGCAGTAGCATATATGCAAAGTTTCACTTCGTGTGAGCACACCTTTTGCCCATAAATACGAGGAACTTATAACCAAATCATAGTCGTCAAGATTTATCTGCTCAATCATAGAGGGATATATCAGCAGGTAGTATTTGTAAAGTTTGCGTTTAAATGGCAAATATCTACTCCATCCCACCGGACGAATATCCCAGTTGCGGAAATCGGGCGGCACAAGTTCGGGGTCATATATCAAAGTGTAAATCGGGGCATCGGGGAAAATGTGGTGAATCCACCGCAAAACGACCTCCGCTCCCCCGCTCTGGTTGAGATAATCGTGAACCAGAGCCACCCGCAGTTTTTGAGTTTCAGGATACATTATTATATCATAAGCAATTTATAATCTAACGCAAAATATTTTTCCGTCCTGAGTGGAGACGAAAATTTTGCCCCGGCAGTATGCAGGGGGTCGTGAAATTCTGCCGTCAACCGCCGTGTTATCCGCAACTTTGCCGGAGTTTTTGTCAATCAGAAAAATTTTCCCCGAATAGGTGCACGCCACAACAAAATCCCCCACAATAATCGGCGGGGCGACAATGACATCGCCCAAGGGGACACTCCAGAGTGGGGCGCCGGTTCTGAGCGAGACCGCGCCCACTTTCCCGGTTCTTTCGGCGCAGATGATGATGTTCCCATCGGTTGCGATGGCGCCCGCAGGGTTTTTGCAGGCGGAAAAATCTCCCAGAATCTGTCCCGATTCTGCCGAAACTGAGAAAATTTTATCATCATCCGTCGGCGCCAGTATCCTGCCGCCGGCGAGGGTCAGAGCGCCCACAATCGGTTTCCCGATGCCGACTTTCCACAGTATTTTCCCCCCGGCGGTGATGCAGTAGATTTTGTCCCCGGCGGCGAAGAAAATCCTTTCCCCGTCCGCTACCGGCGGGACCATAATGCCGGGCTTTACCCTCAGCGCCCAAAGTTTTTCCCCGTCGGAGATTCTCAGCCCATACACTCCGCCGGAGAGGGTGAATATCACCATCGTCGTGTCGCACACTATCGGGAAACATTCAGAATTCCCGCACGAGCGAGACCACAACTTCTTTCCAGCGGTCAGGTCGTAAACGCCCACCCGGTTCCATCCGCCGAAGCCGATGTAAAAAAGTTTGCCGTCCCCGGCGATGGGGGGATACTTCATCGGGACATCGGTCCACACATCGGCGCATTTTTCGCCGTTTTCCGCCCGATATCCGACGAACTTTTTGTTGGGGAGTCCCACGAACACGACGCCGCCATAGACTGTCGGCGATGATGGGTCAAGGGCATCGGTCTCTGCCTGCCACAGAATTTTGAGGTCGGGCGAGATCCTATCATCCACAAAGGCGGTATTTCCGGCATCGCCACGGGGATAACTCCAGCATTCATAAAGTTCTGTCGGCGGCAGGGCGATATTTTTATCGCAGGAGACTAAAAAAACCGAAATCGCCGCCAGAAAAAGTCCCAATTTTGCTTTCCGCAGTTTTTTCATTAGAATTAAATCAGGGCAAAAACACACCCGTGTCAACTATGAAAAAAATTTTGCTCATAAACCCGTGGATATACGATTTTGCCGCCTTTGACCTGTGGAGCAAGCCGCTGGGGCTTTTGTATGTCGGTGCGATGCTCCGCCGGTTCGGGTTTGAGATATATCTGATAGATTGTCTTGACCGCCACCAGCCCGGTGCAGAGGGCAAATCCAAAAAATTCGGCACGGGCAAATATCGGCGCACAATCGTGGAAAAGCCCAAGATTCTGGCGCATATCCCCCGGCACTGGGCAAGATACGGAATTTCCGAGGAGCGCTTTGTGGAGCAACTTC
>JAMOPH010000375.1 GCA_027064665.1 bacterium
GTTATCAATATTATGCGAACGCACTTGATGATTCTGTGATGTATGTTTTTCGGGTGATTTGTGGAAAGGATTCCAAATTTTTTGTTGATTTTTACGATTATGAATCTGAACCGCCTGTTTATCTTGGTTCTGTTAAAGTTGACGAACAATTTGAACCTTTATGTGGCTGGGAGGATAGAATTATTTTGTTGGACCGAAAACTTTTGCTCGAGAGAAATAAAGCACGAATAGTGTTGGGACACATACAATATGGGTAAAAATGTGATCACATTCATTTTGCTCATTTTCGGGGCGCTTTTTGCAAAGTGCCGTAATTGTGATATTGCCATTGATACCACTAAAGCAGTAAAGTATGAAAAATTTATAAGTGATACATTCTTTGATGTTAATGGAAACAGAATTGTTCCGTCTAAATTTATTGGTGCAGGTTATAATGTGTTTGTTGTAATAAGAGTTGGTGATAGACCCGCAAGGATATTGATATCCATCAATGCTGTTAGTGAGGTTTTGCAGAAATGTAGGAATATCTCTCTGTTCTTTGTTTTGCTTGACGCGGATTCTCGCGTAACCCGACAGACTTACTCGGAATTAAAAAATAAAATTGAAACTGGTAAGTTCCGAATTTTCTATACGAATAAATACACAGATAGCGAGAGTTCTATAAAAATCAGCCGGTGGCAGTTGGAGGCGACTCCGGCGGTTATTATCTACAGCACAAAGCGGGGCGGGATGGTCTTTTATCCTGTTTTCTTCACTGCGAAGGAATTGGCTGACAGGATTGCAGATAAGATAAATTGCCAATAGTTTTTGCGTTGCCGACGAGAAACATCTCTTCACAAAATCGGTTGACATTGTTCGGGTTGTATTGTAATTTGAAAAACGAACCGCAAACAGGAGGGAGGTATGAAGCCCGGAGCCTATCTTTTAATCAATGTCGCCACCGGTGAGGAACTCAATGTGGTCAGGGAAATCCGCAAACTGCCGGGAGTGGTCAATGCCCGTGTCGTGACCGGACTGCACGATGTGGTCTGCTATGTTGAGGCGGACACCTTCGACGAACTTCGCAACGAAATTATCGGCTCAATTCGCCACATCCCCGGAATCACAAGAACTGTGACCTGCATTGCCTTTGACGGCGATGAATAATTTGTTTCCCGTTCGTCGACAGGTTGACTTTTAGGCGGTGCCTTGTGGGGCGCCGCTCTTTGTTTTTGGGGCGCTATTTTCGCTTTTGTGGGCGCCGCTTTTGCTTTTTGTGGATGCCGCCTTCGCCTTTTCTGACGGGTGCCGCCTCTGCTTTTGGTTCCCTCGCATAAAACCGCAGTTCGGATGGCGCAGCATCAGTTCTCTGCGGCTTTTTTACGGGGAATGAACAGTATCTCCACACGCCGGTTTTTGATTCTGCCCTCTGGAAGTGTGTTTATCCCCAGAAGGATTTTTCGCTCGGTTCCGTCGGAAAGGCGTGTTATTGTGTATGGCTGCGACATCCCAAAGCCTTCTGCCCGCAGGGTGGCGTTGTGCTCGGCAATCCAGCGTGCCAGCGCCGAGTCGGAATCAAAGCGTAGTATCGCCATAAGGTATTTTTTGAGAATCCCCAGTTGTTCCTCGGCGCGCTTTTCGGAAAGTTTTTGATTTCCCGCGAATGTCCCGATGGTGTCGGTGTGCCCGGCGACTATCACATCCACATCGCCGGCGGAAATTCGCTCAATCACCCGCCGCGCAACATATTCCATTCGCGCGTTGGTGTATTCCGATTCGCTCTGTTTCCCGGCAAACGCAAACTGCAGAAGAATCAGCCTCTGCTGGACCTCGTTGATATTTTTGACCACCACATCAAGTTGGGGACCTTCGGCTTCGCCCACCTGCCCGAGGGTGTCCACGACACGCGCTTTGACCGAAAGATGTGTCCCCGGCGGCGGATATTCGCCGTCCTTTGTGTGCCAATCCCAGACGACCCTGTTTCTCCCGCTGAAACGCCTGACCGTATCGGGACCGTTGAGGATAAATATCTCCACAGATTTTGCCGGGACCTCACCGTTGGGTTTGACCTCAATTTCAACCCTGTCCCATCCGGGTTCGGTCTCGTATCCCTCGGCGGGCTGAATCACCTGCGGCGGGCGGTATATAAGCCCCGCCGGACTGAGAACTAATTCTATCCCCTCAGGATATCCCTCCTGTGAGAACACACGCTGGGCAAGGGTTTCCGGCAGTTTGCGGATAAGTTTTTCCTTGTAGTCCAGCGCCGCCCGGATTGACTGTGCCCGCACCACAAGTATCAACTCCGGGTTGTCCTCAAGTTTTTTGACTATGTAGGCGATATCCTCCTGCCCGGGGATTTCCTGCGGCGAAAGATGAAATCTGTCCTTTCCAATGAGGCGGACATAGAGTTCTGCGCGGCGGTTCTCCTGCGGCGTGTAGATTTTGCCCACTCTTGTGCCCTGAAATTTCTGTTTTTTGGCGCGAAGGCGCCGAATATCGTGGTCTGTTGAGATTTTCACCCGCGGGGCAATGCCGGGATATTTGCTCACTAAGGCATTGCGCACCGCCCGCGCCCGCGCAAAAGCCAGAGAGTCCGGCTCACCGTCTATCACAAACCCTGCGATTTCAAGTTCCACATCGGGGTTTTCCGCCAGCCGCCGCGCGATTATCTCCACAGTCCTGTCAAAGCGGGGGTCAAGGGCAGAGTCGTTCTGCTCAAAGAAAAATATGGGCACCAGCGGCTCGTCCTCGGCGATTGAGAATTTCTGTATCAGGCGCAGTTGCCCGTGTTTGACCGCTATCTCCGGGTGCGGCGGCGCAAAGATGTGATACGATGTGTCGGCGAAGTTGTTGTCGGGGTCCCGTTCAACAAATTCCTTTGGGGCGTCCCGGCTGGGCTCTGTTCGGTTGAGGAACACCTTAATTTTCAGGTCGCCCGGCTGTGCGGCAGGAATTCTGACACGCAGAGTCTCTGATTTGCCCGGCGGAAGCGCCTCTGCGCGGAATGCGACTGCGCTGTCGCCGAAACTTATTGCCACGGGAATTTCCCCCGTCCGGAACTTGCCGATGTTTGTGATGGGAATTGCCACATCAAGGGTCTCGCCGGAGACAGGCTTTCCCGCAATCGCAATCTGCCCGGGGACGACATCGGGGAAAATCGGCTCCGGCGGCGCAAAAAGATACTTTATCCCGAAATTGTGCGAGGGGATGCCAATCCCCTCAAGCGGGAACGAGAAATCGTAGGCGAGTGCAAAGTTTTTCATAAATTTCGGGGCGAAATCTATGCCGAATCCTGCGCTGTGGGCGGAGAGTTTTGCCCTCACAAACAGATTTTTCGCCGGCGAGAACGATGCCCCCACCACGGGGTCAAAATCCGCCCAGAATTTGTGATATCTTGGGCTGTAGCGCAAATTCGCCTGCACCAGAAATTTTTTGATTCTCTTTACGGCGCCCAACTGAACTGCGATGGGAAGGGCGTCCTTCTGTTCACCTATGGCGAGGTTCGGCATCAAAAGATTGTAAATTCCGCCGTGGAGCAGAAAATTTGGTTTGCGAAGAGCGGCGCCCAGCGAAAGATTTACAGCGCTTTTGCCGTCTTTTGAGGCGAAAAGCGGGTCCTGTGGGTCGGCAAGCGCCGCCGGATTGACATCATAACTGTGCAACAGGATTTCTGCGGTCGCCCCCAGAAACAGCCCCTCACGGTTGGTTGCCTGCTGGGCGGTGGCGTCGGAGGAGATTTTCTGCGCATACGACAGCGCAAGTTTCCATCGTGATTCTATTGGCAGACTCTGCGATGTGAAATTTATCCCCACGCCCCGGCGGAAGTAGGAGTATATTCCCTCAATCTTGCTCTGGTTGAGCGGTTCGCCCAGCCCCCAGAATATCTGCCGGTGTGAGGCGCAAATCCAACTTCGTGTGAACTGCGGCAGTTCGGCGGGGTTGCGCAGGACACCCTCAGGATTGTCGTTGGTGAAATAATCTGCGCCGTCGAGGGGGATTTCCAGTGGGTCCAGCGGCTGGGAAAAAACTACGGTTGTCCACGCCATCCACAGCAGTGCCGCCGCCAGCGATTTTCCAAGATGCCGGGTCATTTTTTCGCCGTCTGCTTCGTCCGAGGGGGCGCCTTCCTCTCCTGATACTCGTAGAGTCCCCAGATTATGTTGTATTCCGGCGGATTTCTGTCAAGTTCATATAAAAACGAGGTCGGCGCAACGGCGTATTTGAGTTCCTTGATTTTCCCGGCGAACGCCGCAAAGTCCCGCGGCGAACCTCGCACCACCTGACGGTATTTGAACACACTTCCGCCCTTTATTTTGATTGTGCCCGAGACATTTTCCCGGCTGACCACCTCAAGATTGTGCGCTCTGGCGAGGGAGTCCACGAAATTCATCACTGTGGTGCGCAGAAACTTTTTGACCGGCATAAGTTGGACTCTTCCGGTCGCCTTGGGGATTCTGCCCCTGAGAACTATGTGCCATTTGCCGCCGGCGTGGAAAGTGTCCAGCGGGGTGATAATCCTTCCCGCCTTGCCCAGAACGGATATTATGGAATCAATGTCGGCGGCGCCGGACAGCGCAAATTCCGCAAGGAAAAATGTCTTGCCATCGGACAGCACTTGCGCGGGGAACGGCTTTATCTTTGCGGTGTCAAGGACATTTTTTGTGAACTGAGCCCAGCGGAGCAGGTCATCGCTGACTTTCTGGCTGAGGGTGTAGATTTTCGGTTTGGGTTTCGGCGGTGTCACCGGAACCGCCGCAGTCTGCGCCTGGCTGGAATAGTAAAAGTATATCCCTATCCCGCCGGCGATTATGAGAAGGACAATCAGCATTGAGGTGAAAACCTTGCGGATTCCCGTAACCTTGATTGCCCCCGTCTTCTGATACGAGCGATACAGTTGTATGTCAACGATTTTGCTCATAGCAGTGTGCTCCCGTGTGCCGCCAGCCCCAGCGCAATCACGCCCTCCTGAGGTTCTATTGTGCCCTTTTTGGGTTTGAGTTTGTTCTTTTTGCGAAGTCTGTCGCTTATGTCGCCGATTGAGGCACCGACTTGTGAGGATACGCTCTGGGCGGTGTCCTCGGGAAGTTTTCTCCCGGTGAAATAGATAGTTTCCGGTTCAAACAGGGGATTGAAAACCCTGTATGCCTCAACCGACAGTTTGAGCATTGTGGCGAGGTCCTCGCCGAACTCCCGCCAACTTCTTTTGCCCTCGCCCAATCCGAAAAGTTCCGGGGGCGTAAAAAGGTGCCCGCCATACCAGAAATCGCCCTTGGAGAAAAACACCACCGGGGAAAACGGCACCTCAATGTGGGTTATTATGTAATTTTTCTTCGGCTTTGAGGTCTCAAATGTTGCGAAGAGATTGAATAGTGCAACCGGGTCCGGGTCGGTGGCAAGGACCGAAAGCCCCATTTTCTCCGCCACAGATACCCGCATCTGCACCGATTCCTCGCGCACGCCCACAAGCACCGTGGTCATAGAAAGCGAAAACGCCGAGACCAGATAATCATCTAACGGCTCGTTGAAATGGTGGGAAAGTTCCCACTTTATCTGGTCCTCGGCTAATTGAAGGTAATTTTCCTCGTAGGGAATACACTTTATCAGACTCAAATTTGGCGGGATATTGATAATCGCATTGTTGGTGGATATCTCCATCCGGGTGATGAGTCCCTCCATCACCTCAAGGACTTCCTTGGGCTTTGCGATAACGCCATTGACCACAGCAAGTTCCGGCAGCGGAACAATCCCGATTTTCTCCGCAACCACATTTCCGCCGACTTTTGCCTCAACACATATAATTCGGTGTTCGCCAATGTGTATTCCCAGGACTTTTTTTGCCATAATAGGGCTTTTCTATTTCCCCTCCTCCCAGGTGGGGGTTCCCATAATTATCTGTCCGTGTCCGTTGGGGCAACTGATTGAGAAGAAGAACGAATCCCGGGCGACAATTATGTATTTTCTTCCGTCAAGCGGGCAGGTGTCCTCAAGTTTGACATTGGGCATAACCTTTTGCAGTTCGGAGACATCCTTGGTGAACACCCGGACGATCTTTTCCTCCTCAGGTTTTTCGCCCTTCTTTTTGGATTTTTCCCCGGCTTTTGTGGTGTCGGTTGCGGCGGTGTCCTTTTTGGCGGGATTTATTTTGCCGCCCGCTGTCTCAAAGTATTTCAACTCCGCTTCGGAGAGAAGTTTCATCCTGTTGCGGCATTCATCTCGGATTTTTACCTCCCTCTCCGTCCTTATGTACGGGAGCAAAAGCGACGCCACCACTCCAGCGGCAAGAATGATGATAATCACATCCAAGAGCATCAATCCTTTTCTCGTTCTCATATCTTCCCCTTTCTGAAATTTCCTCAATTGTACAAATTTATACTCTGTTGCCCTGCAGGAAAAGAAAAAATTTTCCCACCCTACAGGGTTGCCATCTTTTTGATTTTTGCCAGTTTCTTTCTGCCGATTCCCTTGACCTTGAGCAACTGACCGAAACTTGTGAATTTTCCGTGGCGCCGGCGGTAGTTGACAATTCGTGTCGCCAGAGTTCTCCCTATCCCGGGGATTCTCATAAGTTGCTCCACATCGGCGGTGTTTATGTTGATTTTTGCCGGTTTGATTTTCTCAATGAGTTCTGCGGCGCTGATTGTGTCTGCGGGCGCAGTTGCGGTGTCCCTGCGGGCGAGGGAATTTGCCCCTGTCCCCATCCGTTTTTCCGCCGGGTGATTCTGCGGAGCGACATAATGGGCACCGTAGAAGGATATCCCCATAACCACGCCCAGAACTACCGCCAAAATTCCGCCGAATTTTGCCTGATTTTGCCCCATAGGTTCACAGTCCGCCCTTGCGCTGGGGTTTTTTGTTAATCTGGTCAATGTTTGCCGGCGGGACTGAATCCGGCATAACCACCGGGCGCGCCTTCT